>JAJYNB010000291.1 GCA_021786555.1 Bacillota bacterium
GAGTAAAACAGCCGGATGTCCAGGCTGTCGCCCTGCAGCAATTTATCCAATGAGCGTCCAAACCACTCCAGCTCAGGACAGTCTACGTCCGTATCCTCCAACATCAGGTCATAGGTTTGTTTCAGGCCGCCCGGCAAACTCAGGTTCAAGACAGGACTTTTGAAAATCTCCTGTAAACCCGCAAGCAAGGTCAGGACATAAACCACAAAGTTACCGCTGTCCACAGTAGAGACGTAAAGGGGTTGCAGCGGCTGCAGGGTCTTGGTATCATACCAGTTGTAAAAGTGCCCCTTCCAACGCTCCAGTTTCTCCAGGGTATTCAGGCTGTTTGCAGTTCGCCTCAGCACCTCCGTCAGGGAAAGGAACCCCTGATCCCGGGCAGCCAGGTTGGTTAGTAAAGCCAGGCCAATGTTGGTGGGTGAGGTTCTGTGAGCCACTCCGTTAGGGGGGTCAACCTGCACATTGTCGGGCGGCAGCCAGTTATCCTCCTCGGATACAAAGTCCTCAAAGAAAGCCCAAATCTTGCGCGCCCATTGGGCCAGCTCTGCCCGGTCGGCCGGAGACAGGGTTTCAGTCCCCTGGGCCAGCGGCAGGCTGACCTTATAGGTCAGCCAGGGTGAGGCCAGCCAGATAAGGGCCAAGGGGGAAAACATTAAAGCCATACCCGGTTTGAGCCAGAGCAGTACGGCAAAAAAGAGCAGCACCGGGACCAGGGCAGGAAACATTAACCGCCAGGCGGTTCTCTGCCTGGTGTCTACCCGCCGCTCTGTGTCAGCGGCTGTTTCCCATTCCAGCATGCCCCTGTGGCTGACAAACTGGCGGAACAGGCTGCGTGCGATGGCATCCAACTGGATATAAGCCTGAAACGGCAGAAAGGCCAGGAGCAGAAAAACTTGAATCAGACTTTCCAGCAAATCCAGCGGCCCGTTTTTGCCGCTCCTGTCCAGGAGAAAATTTACAACACTAAGTACTACCGGCAGGAACAGGTTAAGCACGACCAAACCGGCCCATACCCAGGGCTGGCCGGGGAAGAGCGAAAAAGCCAGCAAAATCAAAATTACCTGCGCAGGAGCTTCCAGACTCCGACGTAAGTTATCGAAAATTTTCCAGCGGGAAATCAGAGGCAGTTGTTTGAACACCCAGGGCAGAATCTGCCAATCCCCCCTGACCCAGCGGTGCAGGCGGCGTATATAGGAGTGATATTTTGCCGGAAAGCCGTCAATCAGTTCGATATCCGTGACAAGCCCGGTCCTGGCGTAGAGCCCCTCTAACAGGTCGTGACTCAAAATTGTGTTCTCAGGAAAGTTCTCTGTCACCCGGTGAAACACGGCCACGTCGTAAATTCCCTTCCCGGTAAAGCTGCCTTCCCCAAACAGATCCTGGTAGACATCAGACACGGCTGAGGTATAGGGATCGATGCCTACTTTGCCGGAAAAGATCCGGGAGAAGAAGGATGCCCCGGCGTTCAGAATTGACACGCCAACCCGTGGCTGCAGTATCCCATAACCGCCTGTTACCCTTCTGCCGTCCTCGCTCAACCGCGGCGCGTGCAAGGGGTGGGCCATGGTCCCGATCAATTTCTTGGCTGCACCCCGGGGCAGCTGGGTATCGGCATCCAGAGTAATCACGTAGCGCATACCCTGGAGCAGGGAAAGGTCCCCTACTTGGGTCTCATAGGTAGTAGACGACTTTCCGAGCAGCAGGCGGTTGAATTCAATTAGTTTGCCCCTCTTGCGCTCCCAGCCCATCCACTGCCCTTCCGCCTCGTTCCACTGCCTTTTGCGGTTTAACAGGTAAAAACGACCGGAGCCGTATTTCTGATTCAACTCTTCAATGCCTGAGACTGATGCAGCCAGCACTTCCGAGTCTCCCGGCACAACCTGGGCGTCTGCATCGGCGTAATCACCCAACAAAGCAAAATGCAGGTTTGGATCCTGGTTGGCGAGGTAGTAAACCTCCATCTGCCCCAAAAGTTCCTTCACCCGGGGTACGCTGCTCAAAAAGGTCGGAATGACCACTACGGTCCGCAGTTCTTCCGGAATTTTCTCCCTTAGTGCCAGTTTTGGGAAAAAGGAGGGTGGCAGGATCCGGGTGACTCCCCAGTGCATCAGGGCTATGGCCAGGCTGCTGGCGGGAATACACACCACAACCGTGGCTGGCAATATCATGCCTGGGCCGCTGTACGCAGCGGCATAAGCCGCAAAAAAGCAGAGTATGAGGGCGGTAAGCAGCAAAATACCCCCGAAGTATGTGGTTCCCGGGTTATTGCGCACCCCGCGCCGCAAACTCCACCAGAAGTGGCGCAGGGGACCCCACTCTTTTTCCAGTTCCTGTTCCAACTGCTGACAACCGGGTCCCAGCAGATAATATCCCACGTGAGATGCGGGACGGTCCCCGCTTTTGGCGGCGTGTTCCGACCAGTCCAACACTTTGCGGGCCACAACCAGCTCGGAGACCCCGAAACGCCGTGCCAGTTTCTCCACCCGGTGCCTGTACTTATCGCGTGAATCAAAGTCCATGCGGGGATAAGTGCCGTCCGGGTCGGCCAAAAGCACTTTTTCCACCAGGCTTATTTCCTCAAAAAACCGCGGCCAGTCCTCCTCGCTCAAAAAGCGCAGGCTGGTTATGGCATGACCCATGGACACCTGGGCCATGGCCTGGCGCTGATGTTCCAGCTTGGCCAGACCTTCAGCCGTAGCATCCTGTTTTGCCAGGACCCGGTCAAACCAATGCAGTACTGGGGCCCCTTCCGGGCCCAAATCCCTCAGGCGGCGCAGGAGGCGCTCCGCATAGGCTGGAGAATAGCTGTCTCTGCGGCCGGCTGCGTCCAGCAGTTCGGTCCATTCCTCCGGCTTATGTTCAACGTGGGCAAAGGGTACAATCCATCTGTCTGCCGTTTCCCGCTCATGCTGGGTGAACACTACCTGCTCCACCATGCGGCGGATGTTTTCCAAAAGAGCAATACGCAGCATGATTGGGATAGCCCACAGTTCCCCGCTGGACAAGGGGACCTCCGCTTGGTAGGTATTGATGAAATCCCTCAGGGTTTCGGCCTGCAGGTGGCTGTCCGTATGCTCAATCAGTTCCACCATCAGGGCAAACACCCGCGGGTATCCCTGAAACAATCCGCCGGCCACCCGGGGCAGTTGGCGCTCGTATTTGGCCGGCAGATTACTCTCAATCTCCTGTCTCAAGTCCTTTAGCAGATAGAAATTATCCAGGAACCACTCGGCTGCAGGTATCATATCCCCGGTCCGCTTTACGTAGTCAGAAATTTCGCCGTAGGCGAGCTGCAGGAATTCCATGTTTTCCGCCACGCGGGGAAATAGATACCGTCTCTTTTTTCCCAGGCCGGCGTGGGCGTGAAAACGGGCTATCTCAAAGGCATGGTTTAACAGATCATCCTTACTAAGGACGATGTCCCGCAATGGTTTGTCCGCTGGATTTATGCTAAACTTCATTTCAGCTATCACCGTTACCCAAGATGTTGTTTTTCCGCAATCCTTATGAATTATGTCCAATTCTATCCTGCGGGATTCATCAAAGGTCCATAAACGGTTAGAGTTAGAGAGACTGCTGGTATGCTTGTTCATGCCTATCCTCCATCAAGTGCCCTTAAAATCCGCTGCTCTAATGTTTATTCCGTAATGTTATAAAATAAGAAAATCCGCTGCCTCGGCAGTGGATTTTCTTATTTTCTGATAAATTTATTTTTGCAGCCTGCCCCTAGTTTAGATGGCAGGCTGCCCAGTGACCGTCCTGCACGGCCCGGAACTCTGGCTCCTCCCGGCAGCAGATATCCTTGGCATAACTGCAGCGGGTATGGAAGCGGCAACCTGGCGGCGGGTTAAGGGGGCTCGGCACATCTCCTGCCAGCACAATCCTTTCCCGCCTGGCCCTGGTATCCGGCACAGGGATAGCGGAAAGCAGAGCCCGGGTATACGGGTGTAAGGGGTTCTTGTACAATTCATCGTAACGGGCTAACTCCACAATTTTTCCCAGGTACATAACCGCAACCCTGTCGCTGATATGTTTGACCACACTCAAGTCATGGGCGATAAAAATATAGGTTAAGCCAAACTCTGCCTGAAGGTCCTCCATTAAATTGATTACCTGGGCTTGAATGGATACGTCTAAGGCGGACACCGGCTCATCGCAGATAATTAGTTTAGGCTCTACAGCCAGGGCCCGGGCTATTCCTACCCGCTGTCTTTGACCGCCCGAAAACTCATGGGGGTAGCGTCCCATATGTTGTGGACTCAACCCCACCACATGCAGCAGTTCCTTAACCCTTTTTTCCACCTCCGGCCCTTTGGCCAAGCCATGGATTTTGATTGGTTCGGCTATCATCTCTCCCACACTCATCCTGGGATTTAACGAAGCGTAGGGATCCTGAAAAATCATCTGCATTGTGCGCCTTATTTTACGCAGCTCTTGTACCGGCAGTCCTGGTACACTTACCCCCAGAAAGATTACATCCCCGGCGCTGGGTTCCAATAGGCGCAGGATAACCCGCCCAGCAGTGGATTTTCCGCACCCGCTTTCGCCAACGAGCCCTAGAGTCTCACCCTGCTTGACCTCAAATGAGATCCCGTCCACTGCCTTCACTACCCCCACCTGGTGGGTGAAGATGATTCCTTTGTTGACCGGAAAATGTTTTTTTAGGTCTTTTACCTCGAGCAGGACCGCTTGATTATCCGGCATGCGACCACCTTTTCCGGCTCAATTGTACAGATGGCAGGCAACATAATGCTCTGGCTCAAGATATCTCCCAAAAGGGCTGAATTTAAAGCATTCCGGTTTCTTGTGGCTGCAGCGCGAGACAAACGAACAGCCTTTGGGTAAATTGTTCAGATCCGGGGGAGACCCCTCTATGGGTTCCAGCCGGTGCTTTCCCACTTGGTCCAGCTTGGGCAGGGAGGCCAAAAGACCCAAGGTGTAGGGATGTTTGGGCCGGTTAAATATACTGTCAGTTTCGGCGTACTCCACAGGCTTGCCGGCGTACATAACCAGCACCTTTTTGCACAGTTCCGCCACCACCCCCAAATCATGCGTTATCAGCATTATGGCAGTGCCGTAGTTTTCCTTTAACTGGACCATCAACTCCAAAATCTGAGCCTGGATTGTTACATCCAGTGCTGTTGTCGGCTCATCGGCAATCAGCAGTTTGGGACTGCAGGACAGTGCCATGGCAATCATTGCCCTTTGCCTCATGCCGCCCGAAAACTGGTGGGGGTACTCCTTTGCCCGCTGGACCGGATCAGCAATACCAACTTTGTGAAGCATTTCTGAGGCCAAGTCCCAGGCTTCCCTTTTTCTTTTTTTCTGATGCAGCATAATCACTTCAGCTATCTGCGCGCCGACCTGGAATACTGGATTTAAGGAAGTCATGGGGTCCTGAAATATCATGGATATTTCGTTTCCCCTGATTTTACGCATCTCCTCTTCCGGTTTATGCAGCAGGTTCTCCCCTTTAAACACAATCTCCCCGCCGATAATTTTACCCGGCGGCGAAGGAACAAGGCGCAAAATCGACAAAGCGGTAATACTTTTTCCTGAGCCTGATTCCCCTACAATTCCCAGGGTATCACCCCGCTCTATGGAGAAGTCCACCCCGTCTACCGCTTTAATTACTCCTAAGTCAGTGAAAAAGTGTGTTTTCAACTCCCGGACTTGCAGTAACGCTTCGCCCATAGGCACACCCCATCCTGGTACGCTCATCCCATTTTTTCCCAGAGTAATCTTTTCGCTGCAAAAAAATAAATCCCTGCCTCCTCAGGGATTTATCTTTGGATATAATTCCTTATATTTTCCATAACTGTCCAGAACCTTTTTCACATACTCCCTGGTTTCCCTGATTGGGATTTTATCAATCCTCCCCTGGGGACCAATCTCCCCCTTGTCCAGCCATTCCTGAACCCGTCCCCTCCCACCGTTGTAAGCGGCCAGAACCAGCACCAGATTGTTGTTGAACTGCTTCGACAAGTTGGACAGGTACCAGGACCCCAGCATGATGTTGGTTTGTGGTTCATAGAGCTGGTCTGTGCTGTAACTCTTCAATCCCAACTTTTCCGCCGCCCATTCGGCTGTCTCCGGCATGAGCTGCATAACACCCCGGGCCCCGGCCGAGGATTCGGACTTGGGCATAAACTTGCTTTCCTCCCTTATCACAGCCGTCACCAGGAGGGGGTCAACGCCAAAGTGGCTGGCCTGCTGCTGCACTATAGTTTTATAAGGCATAGGATAACGCAATTTTTGCACTGGTGGAATTTCATAGAGTATAAACAAAAAGAACACCCCGGCCATAACCAGGGAGACCCACTTAACTATTTTTCTTGCCACAATAACCATTTCGGCCCTCCGGCGCGCCCTAAAAGAGATAATTACTCAAATCGAAGCCGTAGTTTCAACGGCCTCATACAGCTATTCTATGCAGCAGTTCTTTCCACAGAATAACAACCATCTGCCGCGTTTCCTCCATGGAACCACTGTTGTCAATGATTATATCGGCGTACGAACGTTTGTCCTTTAACGGCATCTGTGATTGGAGACGGGCGAGAGCCTCTTCCCTCGTAAAGCCGTTTCGAGCCATGAGCCGTGTTATCTGTACTTCTTCAGGCACGGCCACGAGCCAGATTTCATCAGCCATGGATGTCATTTTAGCCTCGATTAGCAAAGGAACATCCAGCACGGCCACGTTCTGGCCGTCCCTTTCCAATTCAGAGATCATTTCATAAGACCGTTCAATCACCCCTGGGTGCACAATCCCGTTAAGCATCTGCAGAGCCTCCGGATTGTTAAAGACTACTTGTCCCAAGGCCTTGCGGTCAAACCTCTCGTCCTCCTGCAGTATTTCCCTGCCAAACTTGTCTACAATATTCTGCCACACCTTTGTGTGGGGCTGCTGCAGATCTTTTGCAACCTGGTCAACATCAATAATTGCTGCTCCCAATTCATGCAGCACCTGGGAAACTGTACTCTTGCCACTGGCTATCCCGCCAGTGAGGCCGATTATAAACATTATAGGTTCCTCGCATGCTTAGAACTTGAAAATCCCTATTAAGATTAACACTATTCCAGGTAAAAAAGCAAACCGTTTGCTGAGACTAAGCGGGACAAACTTGTTTCCCAGTATTCCGCCCAAAGATACCATCAACAGCTGGCATAAAGCCACCCCTGGCACCACCCAGGCAGAAAAGCCCGCAAGGGCCGCGCCAAAACCCGCGCCGAAGGCGTCAAGGTTTAAAGCAATTCCCAGCAGCAGGGCTTCCCGGAAATTTATCGCCCCAGAACCGTCCATATCTGCCACTGACGGTGTGCGCAGCACCCGGATTACGAGTCCCATCGGTCTTATGTAGATATTGAATAACAGGTCTTCCTCCCTCGCCCCCATGCTGTAACTTAGGGCGGGCACTGCCTCTTCCTCTGGTTCAGGCTTGCGCAGCACAGCCTGGGCGACCTGCCATACCCCTACCCCAATCAGAATAACCGCTCCTATCCGTGATGTTTCTATGCCATTAGCCAGGTTGATTACCCCATGGCCCACCAACATGGAAAACATCATGGCCAGCATGGAACAGATGGCGATAGTCAGCAATGACCCTAGGGGAATTCTTATCTTGCGAATGCCATAGGCCAACCCTACTCCCAGGCCATCAAGGCTTAATGCCAGCGCTAAAACCGCTCCAGACCAGAACATTTCCCCGGCCTCCCCGCCAATACCCGTTAGAATACCTAAACTACTATATTGGCTTGGAGATACGAAGGTGCATGTTCAGATTATGGCAATCTATTCCCCCTCTAGGACGCAGGGACGGTTCTGACGTCCTAGCGAAATGAGTCACTTGGGGACGGTTCTCCGCTGACTCAAAAGTGAGTCACCCGGGGACGGTCCTCAACTAGACCCATCAGGCGGAGGCCGTTCAAAAACAAGCATAGCGCGAAGCCGGGGCTGCCGGCACCGGAAGCGTACTGGACGTACGCTGAGGATGCCGGCAGCCCCGGCGACAAAGCTAGGCGCCGTTTTTCAACGGCCTCCCTGGCAGTTGGGGCAGTAAACACTGGTCCGGCCGCCTATGCGTAATTTGCCCAGGGCAGTTCCACAGGTTACACACCCCTGATTGCTTCTCCCATACACTTTGAGACTGAGTTGGTTTTGGCCCTGCTGGCCTTCCCCGTCTACGTAGTCCCGGAAGGATGTCCCCCTGTTGGCTATCCCTTCTGCCAGCACCTGCCGGATAGCCGTGTGGAGGCGTCGCAGTTCCTCTTCTGACAGAGTCGCAGCTTCCCGGCCGGGGTGAATCCCGGCCAGGAACAGGGCCTCATCGGCGTAAATATTACCCATGCCCGCCAGCCTGCTTTGGTCAAGAATTAGCGACTTAATCTTGGCCTTTTTGTTACGGGTTAGTTCGCCCAGGTATTCAGGGGTAAAACTTTCACTCAAGGGTTCGACGCCAAGTTTAGCCAGTGCGGAATGAGTGTCAAGGTCCTCAGCCAGAACAATTTCCATCCCGCCAAAACGCCTGACATCTGTAAAGCGGAGTTCATTCCCGTCGCTCAACTTAAATATTACATGGGTATGTTTGGCCAGCGGTGCTTCAGGAGCGCAGTACACCCATCTTCCGGTCATCCTCAGGTGCACCACCAGGCGCAAACCTTTCTCCAGTACGGCTATCAGGTACTTGCCCCGCCGCTCAAAATCCAAGAATTTCAGCCCCTGCAGGGCTGAAGCAAAATCTTCAAACACCCCGGCCCTGGCCACCTGGGGCGTAAGCACTTTCACTTCAACAATTGTCAGACCCCTAGCTTTGCTCTCCAGGGACTGTCTGACCGTTTCTACCTCAGGAAGTTCCGGCATACTGTCAAATCTCCTCTGTCAGAAAAGTATTTGGCTACGCTCTTTTGTTGGTAGTCAGGAGTCAGAATTCATGCCGCCTTGCCGGCACCGCTGATGAATAGGACAACGGGGACGGTTCTGCCGTCCTAGCAAATCTTGCTGAATTTTGATGCTTTGCCCGTGAGTCACTTGGGGACGGTTCCAATGGTTAACTTTTGAGTCAATACTCTCATTCTGACTCCTGACTCCTGACTCCTGACTCCTGACTCCTGACTTGTATTGTACCAGAAAATACCCAAATGCTATACCCATTTGAACCTGGGTTCATATCCCTGGCTTAATTTCCAGCAAATCCAGTTGTTTGCCCATCTGGATTTGGGAGTTTACCCGCATTGCATTACCTGTTGAGAAATAGGTTTTCACCCAGACCAGGACACTTTGAGCCGCAACCTTGTTGGTTACGACTCAATCTCCCTTTTTAACGGCGCCCTCTGACAAACCCACTGCTCAGGTTCGGAGGCCGTTCAAAAACTGCCACGTTTAGGCGGTTAAAAACTTTGTCTAGTTCCTGCCTGAGCGCTTTTTGGCTGCCAGGAGCCGGGAAGTGAAGCTGTTTTCGGGCCCCTCGCTTTCGCTCGTTTCTGATTTCAATGTTTCTTTGGACCGCTCCCTTGCCTCGCTCGTATCCACTCCTTTAAAACCGGTGGGTGCTACTGGCGCAGAGGTACTCTTAGGTACCGGTTCTGCCGGTGTGCCCGGTTCGGAGGTTTCTTGTTGGCCCCGGCCCTGGTAAAACTGCTCCCGGGCCAGTTTCCGCTCCTGCATAACCTCCACCAAGCCGCCGCGCCCGTGTTCAACCCGCCTGGCCCGTTGAGACAGCCTGCTTTTGAAGCGCAGCCAAAGAGGAGACCGCAAGCTCAGATTGAAGCGGCGGGCGGCTATATCCAGGGGCAGGAGCAAAGTAGCAAGCATTAAGGACCAGGGCGAGAGCGGAATCCTGCCCGTAACAGCGGGCACGGTGAGTTTCCCCACCAAATCTGATCCAGCACCCGGCTGCAGCACCTGACCCCCGCCGGCAGATGCAAGCTGCTGTAAAAACTCCTTCTGGTCCGGCTGGATCTGGTATTCGGGAGAATACGGCTGAACCATGCCTATGGTTTGCTGCCTGACTACCTGATCGCCCGAGCGCTCTACCACCTGGACCATATAGGTTCCCTGCTGCTCCATAGGAAAGCTGGCCTGGTAACGCCCCGGGCCCTGGGCCGGCAGGGTTATTTCCGCAGCGGTCCCGTCGGGAGATATTATCCTGGCCTGTAAATCATGGGCCTCACGGCGTTCACCGGGCATATCAACGCTGATTTTACCCTCCCCCCCGTCACGGGAGGTGGACAGAACCATGCCGTTGTCCTGCTCCTGGGGCAGGGTCCAGGATATTACCTTGCCCCAGAATTGAGGAAAGCCGCTCCATGTCAGCCACTGGCCGGCCCAACGCCCTTTGGCATCGCTGGTCCAGGCCACGGCCCGGCCTAACCCATAGCTCCAGCGAGCCAGCACAGGGTCATCCTTCGGGCTGGACAGGATTACTTCGGCTGTATCTTTGGCTGTGGTACCTACGTAGCCCAATAAAGGGGGCAGGCCCTGGTTGGCCGGCAGCATGGAAGGGCTCCCTGTCAGGGCGGGCGTAAAAGGTTCCTGCACAATGTAACTTCGGGTGGCTAAAAAAGTTTCCTTGGCGAA
The DNA here is from genome assembly GCA_021786555.1 of Bacillota bacterium. Taxonomy (GTDB): domain Bacteria; phylum Bacillota; class Desulfitobacteriia; order Desulfitobacteriales; family JAJXUE01; genus JAJZPO01. The sequence goes on from JAJYNB010000291.1 coordinate 10,574, forward strand.
GATTTTTGGTATGGTAGAAATGTCGTCGGTGTAATAATACCTGCCTTTGCCAGCTTCAGCCAGGCGCTTGAGGAGCCCTGTATCCGAATCGCTGCCCACCGCCACCGTAGTGAGGGTGATTTTCGCTTCGTTCAGCTTTCCTACCAGCTCGTCGTAGTTCCCCCCTGAGGGGGAAACGCCGTCGGAAAGCAAAATAATGTGCTTCACCTTGACATTGGCGTCTTTCAGGGAATTATAGGCCGCCTCCAGGGCGGGGAACAAGTTGGTTCCGCCGCTTGGTTCGATTGAGGCGATTTTGTCCTGGATTTCCTGTTTGTTATTTAACGGGGCAGTTTTGACCACCCATTTATAGTCGCTGTCAAAGGTAATTACCCCCAACTGGTCTTTGGCTGTGAGAATTTCTGTAGACCTGATGGCGGCTTCCTTAGCCATGTCTATCTTGCGCACACCGTTCATGGTATGGCACATGCTGCCCGATTTGTCGAGCACTATTTCCAGCCCGATGCTGGGGATTTCCCCGTTCTTGCGGATGTCCATGTGTACCGGCAGAGCCCTCTCAACGGGAGTGTTAAAGTAGCCGCCCGGGCCAAAACTGTCCTCACCGCCAACCATCACCAGACCCCGCCCCAGGTCCTTTACGTAATTCTCCAGAGCCGTCATGGTCTGCTCCGGCAAACGTGTGGCCGGAACATTCACCAGGACCACACCCGCATACTGGGCCAGGCCGGGGAGGTCCTTCGGCATACCCTCGGGTGCCGTTGTCTCAGCCTGCATCTTCACCGCTGCTAAGGCGTCTTGCAGGGCCTTGGCTTCGCCGGGCGCTCCCTCCACCAGAAGCACCCGCGGCGCGCCGCTAACCTGGGTTACAGCCATACCCACGTTGTTTTCAGTCCGGGTATCCTGCCCCGCAGTAATCTCCAGGCGGTAAGTGTAAAAACCGGGACTTTCAGCCACAGCGCCCCAGACCAGTTTGTTGGAGCCCTTGGAAAGCTGAACCTTTTCCTGCCGCAGCACCTTGTTTCCCACCATTATCCGGGCTGTGCCGGTGGTCGGAACCGTACTTTCCAGTGCAGCCTGAAGGTTAAACTCTTCCCCTTCCTTCAGGTGCGATGGCACACTTAGGTCTTTGACAGCAACTTCCGGCCCTGCCTCAGACTGGAGCGGCTCCACGTCAACCCTTACCCCCTGCCGCTGCAGGGATGAGGCCGCCTCCAAGGCATCTTCCCGGTTCTGTTTCCCGTCTGTGAGGAGCACAACCTGCTTGGCCTGGTCTTCCGGCAGCATGGAGCCCGCCAGGCGCAAGCCTGAGGCCAGGTCTGTATAATTTTTGTCCACCACCGCCTGCAGGCCGGTAAAATCAGGGCGATATCCAACCGGATACTCAACCACTGGTTTCTTGCCCAGGCTGACGACGCCTGCCTTGACGTCCTGGGGCAGGGCGGCCAGAGAATGGGTGATCCAGTCCGCAGCCTCTTTCTTCTGGTCCAGGACCGAGGCCGACAGGTCGGCAACGTAGACCACGTTTCTGTCCCTGTGCTTGAAGTTGAACTGCACCCCGGCCAGGGCCAGCACTATGAGCACCAGGATAAGCAGGCGCAGGCCGAGAAAAAGCTTCTGCTGCCAGACCCGGAAGGCCTTGGCGCTGCGCAGCCACAGGTACACGTAGTATATTGCCAGGAGGAGCAGGAGCAAATACCAGGGCCGGGAAAAACTAATGCCCACGCAGATACACCCACCATTCTACAGACATGACGGCCAGCGCCAAAAGGGCCAGCCAGGGCCAGAATTCTTGCGGCACCTTGGCCGGAGCCCCGGCCGCCACATCTTTTAACCCTAAGTTCACCTGGGCTGCCGGTTTAACCTGGGACTCCTGGACGGGCGCGAAATTCACCGCCAGATAATCCTCCCGCTGCTTGCCGTTAATAACCTGTTCCAACCGGTACAGCCCGGGCCCCCCCACTTCCAGCTTCTGCTGGGAAGGGGCCACGGCACTTTTTCCGCCGGCTGGATTATATATGTAAGCCGCTTGAACATCAGGTGAAATGTTCAGTCCGACCGTTCCGCCTGAGTCTGCCTGGGTATCACGCAGCCCGCCGGGCGGCACCAGCCAGGTCACCAGGTTCTGCATCAGAATGGGGAAAGCAGGTCTTAACGGCAGGTCCGACAGGTGCAGATCAAATCCCAAAACGCCTACCCGGGTCTGGCCCAGGGTCCCCGCCGCCGCCAGGGTCCTGCGTCCGTCCCTGAGCAAACTTTGATACCCTGTGGGCTTCTTCAACCCTTTGCTTTTGGCTATATGCACATCGGCCCAGGATACACCGCGCAGCAGGGGCTGATCGGGGGAAGGCTCCAGTGTTTCTACCATGCCCTCAGGTGCTGCCACGAAAGGGCTGTCCGCCGGCGGATTGATCATCAGAAGCTGCCCCGGCGGCGGCTGGCCGGGCCAGAATCCGTCCAGCACATAGAGGTCAAACCGGTCCTTGACCTCCGTGTAAGCTCCGGGGGTGACCTTGTGCACGTCCAGCATAGGGTTCAGTTTTAGAGCCTGTTCCAGGAACACATTGCCTTCCGTAACCAGCAGGACTTTCACTTGTGCTGCCTGGCGCGGGATGAGCCAGGCGCTGTTGTCTGAGGCCAGGGCGTCACTGGCATCCAGCCTCGCCTCCAGGTAGGATGCGCTTTGCGGCACATTCCAGAAAAGGTAGGCCGGCTTGCCCGGGGCGACCCTTACGGGCTGGGCATCGAGCAGCTTGCCGTCCCCCAGGAGCCTGACCGTTCCCACGGCGTCTTTGGAACCATAGTTATCAATCCGCGTCAAAGCCAGTTGTTCCCCGGGCCCGTCCTGCATGGAGAAAGCTCCGACAGCCAGATTGTCCTCCCTCTCGCCCACCCGACGGTATTCGAAGTGTTCCAGCCCGATGCTGCCCTCCGGCGCATCTACCCCGCCATCGCTGAAAAAAAGGACCTGGGTCGAAGTGCCCTTTTCCTGGAGAGCAGCTGCCAGGGAAAGGGCAGTTTCCAGGTTGGCCTGGTAATACCCCGTCTGCAGGGTCTTTAGCTTATTGAGGACCTCTTTGGCATCCGTGGTCTGGTTCGCCAGGACCTGGGGCGAAGGTCCAACACCAATCAGGGAAAACCTGGTCTCCCCTTTAACTTCATTAACCAGTTTTTCGACTTCGGCTTTGGCCAGATCCAGCCTGGTCCCCCCAGTTTCGCTCGCAGCCATGCTGGCGGAGGTGTCCACCAGGATGATCAGGTCCCGGCTGCCCTGCCGGTTGACCACCACGTAAGGCCGCAAGAGGGAGAACACCAACAGCAGCGCCAGAAGGAGCTGCAGCAGAAGCAGAAGACTCTTGCGCAGCTTCTGCCAGGGGGTCTGGGCCAGTGTGTCGGCCAGCACTTTCTGCCAGAGCATGGTGCTGGAGACAGGCAGCTGCTCCCTCTTTTGCTTTAAAAGATAGAAAAGGATAATCACGGGGATAAGCAGCAGAAAAAACAAGGCTGACGGAGCAAGAAACTGCATGGCTGTTACCCCCCTTTCTCAAGCCGGACCCGGTTCCAGACCGAGTCGTCCACAAACTGGCAGATGCCGCTCAGGGCAGACAATAAAAACCTCTCCGATCCTACGGGTCGGTTGATGTTTCTGGAGAGCGCGATTTTATTTGAAGCGTCCTCACCTTGCGCGGGAGCGTTTCAGATAAAGAGGACGGTTCAAATTCATGAAGGCCATGAGAGGAAACATCAACCGGACCCCAGCGACCCAAACAGCCTAATTTCGGCGTAGTCAAGTATATTCCCATCCTAAAGCGATATTCGCTAGGACGTCAGAACCGTCCCCGTGTCCTAGTTAACCACTCCAAGGGTGCGCAGGGAGCGGAGCAATATTTGTTCCAGGTGCTCATCTGTGCTTGTCAGGTGGTAGGTGATTTCCCGCGCGGCGCAGAACTGGCTGAGGCCGCTCAAGAACTCTTCAGTCTGCTTGCGGTAAGCTTGGAGGAGAAGCGGGGTAACGCTCACTTCCTTTACAGCGTTGGTCTCGCAGTCCACCAGTTCGAAGTTGCCCAAGAGGTCCGGTTCCCGTTCTTCCGGTTCAAGTATCTGCAGCACCACCACCTGCTGGCCCAGATGCTGCAGGTACTTGAGCCCTTCTATATATCCTCCCGGGCTTAGCATGTCGGAAATCAGGATACTAATTCCCTGCCCTTTGATAAATCTCCCTGTCCGGCGCAGGGCGGCATTCAGGTCCGTGTCCTCCCCGGCGTCAAGCTCTTGCAGGAATCCCCACAGCCTGCTGATCCCTCCCCTGCCCCGTTAGATCGGCAGGAAGCGGGTCAATCCCCGGTCTAGCGCCGCTGCACCGGCCTGCTCGCCGTTAACCAGAGCCAGATAGCCAAGCGCCCCCGCTATCTCTTTGGCCAATTTAAGCTTCCTGCCCTCTTTCCAGCCCATAGAGGCGCTGGTGTCCACCAGCAGGTGGATTAACAGGTCGTTTTCTTCCATAAAGAGCTTGACGAACAGCCGTTCCAGCCTGGCGTAGGCATGCCAATCCACCTGCCGGAAGTCATCCCCGGCTGTATAAGCCCGGTAGTCCGCAAACTCCACCGACTGGCCCTTGCGCGGCGAACGGTGCTGGCCGCTGTAACGGCCGGAGCGGGCCTTTTTAACCAGAAAGGCCATATGTTCCAGTTTCCTCAGGAATTCCGGCTCGAACAAGAGGTTGTCCACCTATTTTCCCCCTTTGGTTTTGGGGATACTTTCCAGTAGTTCTTTGATCAAATCGTCCGTACTTACACCTTCGGCCTCGCCCTCAAAATTGATGAAGAAACGGTGGCGCAGGGCAGGCAGGGCCACGGCGTCCACGTCCTCAAAGGCAACGTTGAAGCGCCCGTCGAGGAGAGCCCGGATTCGGGCAGTGGTTAGAATTGCCTGGGCTCCCCTGGGACTGGCCCCGTAGCGCACGTATTTTTTAATCCGTTCCTGCGCCTCGGGCTGTTCCGGATGGGTGGCGAGAAGCAAGCGGACAATATAGTCTGTTACATGATCGGCTACGGGTACCTGCCTGGCTGAGTTGATCAGCTGCAAGAGCCCGTTACCCTCAACCACCTGGACAATATTTTCAGCCTGTTCCCCGGTGGTCGAGGTCAAAATGTGCTTCAATTCCCCCTCCGAGGGAAACGAGACCATTATCTTGTACAAGAAGCGGTCCAATTGAGCTTCCGGCAGGGGATAGGTCCCTTCCATCTCCAGCGGGTTTTGCGTAGCCAGCACGAAGAAGGGCTTGGGCAAGGGACGTGTCACGCCGGCTACCGAGACAGTATGCTCCTGCATGGCCTCCAACAAGGCGCTCTGGGTTTTCGGGGTCGCCCGGTTGATTTCATCAGCCAGAACCAGGTTGGCAAACACCGATCCCGGCTGAAACTGAAAGCCTCTTTCACCGCGGCTCTCGGTCATGATGTTCGTACCCATTATGTCCGCCGGCATCAGGTCAGGCGTGAATTGGATACGGGCAAACTTTAATCCCAGGACCTGGCCTAAAGTACGCACCAAGAGTGTTTTGCCCAGGCCTGGCACCCCTTCCAGCAGCGCATGGCCCCCGGCCACCAGGCAGAGCAAAACCTGCCTGATCACGTCCTGCTGCCCAATCATCACCTTCGCCACTTCCCGCTCAATGCCCTGAACCTGCTCCACCACCGTAGATATCCGGTTCTCCTCAATCTCTATAGAGGTCAAACTGAATCACTCCCAAACTTTATTCTCCTGACAGGCTGAGGAAGTAGTCTTTCACCAGGTTCTGCAGGTTGGCGGGGACTTCCTGTTTGTCCAGGCTCTCCAGGGCTTCCGACTGGTATTGTGCCAGGACTTGCGAGTAGGGCAGGAGGCTGCCCCCGCTGACCAGGCCGTTATCCGAGTTTACCTGGGTAGAGTCGCCTTTATCTCCTGCGGTCCCGTTCACCTGGCTTTCCTGGCCGCTCCCGCCCAGCCGGTTGGGCGCGTAGATCTGTTCCCAGCGCCCTTCCTTGCCCTGGACGTTGTCCCCGGAACCTCCCAGGGTATTGGAGCCTGGGCCCCCGGCCATACCTTTTAGGTTACTGGAGCCGTTACCTGCCGGGCCGCCCAGCTTGCCCGAGCCGCCTCCCTGGCCCCCGCCGCTGCCGCCACCGCTGCCGCTGCGATTGCCGCCTTGGCCGGAGCCCCCGTTTTGTCCGCCTTGGCCGTCAGCGCTCCCGCCTTGCCCGTTTCCAGCGCCTTGGGAGTTCTGTCCGCTATCGCTCCCCTGGCCTGCGGAGTTTCCTCCCCCGGAACCGCCTGAACCGGACTGACCAGTCTGCCCGGCGGAGGAGACCTGGGTTTTGCCCCCTTGGCCTGCGGCCGCCAGCATATTGGATTTAGCCAGGCCCAGCGCTCTTTGCAAAGCTCCGGCCAGGTTGGTTGCAGTCCTAACCCCGTCCATCTGGCCGGCTACCTGGTCTTTAACCCCGTTTAATTCCCCCGTCCCCTGACCGGTTCCCGTGTCCAGGGCCTGAGACGCCTTATCCAGGCTCTGAGCCAGCTGATTATCTCCCTTGTCCAGCATGGCCTGAGCCATTTTGAGCATGCTCTCAGCCAGCTTGACCTGATCCTCCTTGCTCATGTCCTTTAATTTACCAGCCAAGTCCTCCATTTGTTTGCGAAATTCCTGAACATCCCCTTTTGCCAGCGCCTCGCCGGCCCCTTTGGTCTGAGAATTCCCCTGGAGCATGCCTGCCAGGCGCTTGAGCTTATCCTTTTGCTCCTCCCGGGACAGTGCTTTGTTTATCTCTGTTTGCGACTTAGACAGGGCCGCAGCCCCCTCTTCCAGGGACTTAGCCTTATTGAGTTCCGCCCTCAAGCTTGCAAGCTCCTTGGCAATCTGCTGTTTGGCCTCTTCAGATAATTTGCTGTCCTTCTCCAACAGCGCTTCTGTCCGGTTAACTTCTTCTTTAGCCTGGGCCAGCCCCGCCGCAGTGAGTTTGCGAGCTTCCGCTGCCTGGTCCTGGTGGTTGGGAAGTATGGCCAGAACCAGGGCCAGGGCCAGGAGGCCCGCCGCAAGCCCCAGGGTGCGCCTTGTTATCCCCCCCGGCAGGACCTTCCGGAGGTCCAAGCCTTTCAGGTACTCCAAAGCATCCCGGCGCTGGCGGCCGGCCAAGGGATCTGTGGAGCCCCTTAATTGCCAGGCCGTAGCGGCCCTCTCCTTAAGCCCGGCGCGGTCAGCCGCAAGGGCTGCCTCCCACCAACCGGGACGAACGGCCCAGGCCCGGATTAAAACCACGGCCAGGCCTGCCAAGGCGAAAATTACCGCCCAAAGCCTGTTTCCCTCAAGCGGCAGGATGCGGGCCGTGATTAATACTGCCAACCCCAGCGCGGACCCCAGGGCCAATCCTTGCACCAGAAATTTCAGGTAATGGCTCCGGGAAATGCGCCGCAACACCGGAGTCAGGACGTTCCTTAAACTGGCTTCACCCGCATTTTCTTCCCTCGACATATTCATTCACCTCGCCGGTTACCTTTGCGCAGCGGCTGGACCAGGTAAACTGTCAAACCCGTAGTTATCAGCACAATCAGCCCCCCAGTCAGCAAAAACCCCTCCCAAAGCGGCATCACACCAGGACCGCCGCCAAACTGACCACTCCCTGAGAAGGGAATGACACCGGCACCGGGGAGCGCCGATCCCAGGGCCACCAGCGGATTGAAGTAAAGTATCCGGGGTATGGGAGGGAACTGGCCGGGCACCAGTACCCGCAGGTTCAACTGCTGGCTCATGATCCCGAAAAACAGAGTGCCCGCCAGCAGGAAAAAAGTCGTCATATAGGCCCCTACTATGGCTACCGGTGTCCGTTTGAAAGCAGCCGAAAAGAAAATCCCGATGCTGCCCAGGGTGATGGTTTCTGCCACGAGAACCCCGGCGGCCTTGAGAAGGTCCAGCGGCGACACTCCTCCGAACAAGAAGACGATGCTGAACAGCGGCAGGGATGTGACCACAAGCAGCAAAATATAACTTATGGCTGAGAGGAGCTTGCCCCAGGTGACCGCGAAGGGTGACACCCTGGTTACCAGGAGCAGGGACAAGGTCTGCCTCTCCCTTTCCCCGCT
>JAJYNB010000143.1 GCA_021786555.1 Bacillota bacterium
CAGCTGGCTCGGCATAGCAGAAAAGACCTTATACGCTTTGGTTGCAGGCGCAGTCGGCGGGGTGGTTGGAGTTACCCTGAAATAGCCGGTTTGCCCTTCAACTTAAGCAGACAAGTATAAAAAATAATGGCTCGGGGTATTCCCGGGCCATTATTTTCCTAAGTATAGCAAAATTGTAATACCTACCGCCAAATATGCCAGGCCGAAGTACAGCCTGAAAGGATATCTGCCAGGTTCATCCCGGGCTTTGATCCGGGCGGCAACCCCCAGTTCTGCCGGATTTTCCATGCCGAGCCGCCTCCCAATCCATACCGCTTACCTAGGCCAACCTGCCTCAATTTACTGGATTAACCGTTTGTGTTCCTGTGGATTTAGCCGCTGCTTCAGTCTCGATTGAACTTATATACCACCCCCCCAGTCCCTGCACCAGGGTGATTGTTTCGTCGCTGCACGGGACTGTGCCCTGGACCGAGATAAATTCAGGCCTGCCGTTGATGATCACAGAGTTCTGCTTCTGGCTGGATTGCCGCAATGAAAATCCGGTAAACTGAAGGTTTTCGTTCTCTTTGCGCCAATCCTGCCAGGCTGTTATCTGCCCATTTGCCTCCAGTTGACTCCAATATTCCCTGGTGGTCAAAGCCCTGGCTGCCAACCAATCCCCCCTTTCAACCGCCTTGTAGAAGGCTTGCACGGCATAAACCGAGTTGTGGGCGGGGTCCATGGGAGACAGGACCTGAGCAATCTGCGGCGATCCCTGCAGTGCAAGGACCGCTAGAATTCCGAGGCAGGCCAGTGCAATCACCCTTAAGTACCTCTTCCCCACGCTAATCCTCCTCCTAAATGCTTTCTGTTACATTTTAGGAGGACAAGTTGGATTTAATGACTTATTTAATAAATCTTTTCAGGAAACCACGCAGGAATTCAGGCAGCCTAATGTAATAAACTTTCACTTTTGTCACCTCTTTTTCCCTGAGTCTGTTTTTTATGTGATTTGATAACCCTTCACCACTTCATCCAGTTGGGCCACCAGGGTTCGTTCTTCATCTGTGGATGCTACCAAATACAGCTTGCCGATTATAGAAGTCAGAATAGCGATAACGTCTTCCAAGACCAGTTTTTCTTTCACGGCAACTTGAGCGCTGGCGTCAATCAGGGCCAAACCGAAATGATGCCCCACGCCGCTTTTCATCATCTTGCAGCAGGATTTTCCAAGCAAACGCATCACCAAGGATGCTTCCTGTACGTCTAATTGGCGGACAGTTTCAATCACCGTGGTTAAACCCTGAACCATACGGATACCAACATTCCCCCAATTAACCTGCTCCTTCTCCATAGGACCACACCCCCTTCGTAAGAGCCTGAGGCGATAACCAAAGGTTCCGTGTGATAATATATGCGAGGGTCTACCCGCGGGGTGAAACGGGACGCAGTACCAAAATTCCCCACAAAAAAAACGCTGCACTCAAAGGCGCAAGCCCTGAACACAACGGTCCGGTCCGACAAAACAGGTAGAGTAATCAGTGCTTACATCGAGGCCCAAAGGAATATCCCAGAATTCTTACGAAAAACGCCGCTGAGAAGTCCAAGCTGCTTCAAAATCATATCAAGACCGAGAATTGAAAATTTGCGGAAGAAATGTTAATCCGACTGCCCCAGCCGACCCAAAATCAGCGTTTTTCATCCTTATTGCCGGCTCAATTCCTGTAGAAAATCCATGATTGTCTGGTTTACTTCGGCGGGTTTTTCCACCATACCCATGTGACCGGCTTCCTTGAGTACTGCCAGGCGGGAACCGGCAATCCCCTGGTGCAGGAAGTGAGAATATTTGAGCGGGGTCATTACATCCTGATCAGCTGCGATGATTTGGACAGGCATTTGGATTGAACCGATTTCGTTCACCCGGTTAAAGCGGTCACAAGCCTGGAAATCAGCCAGGAAAGCCGACACGGCGGCGGCGCGCATTTCCTGCCAGGTGAGGTCCACCAGGGCCGGGTTTGCTGAAGACGCGAAAAGGTCTGCAGCGTCGGCAAAAGGGAATTCTCCCCGCTCCAAGGCCTGAAGAATTTGGGGGTTAACCCGCAGCCGCGCCCCGGTTGACAGCAAAACAAGGCCCTGCAGCCTTGATGGAAAACTCAGGGCCAATTCCAGGCTGATGGCCCCACCCATGGAGTGACCGGCCAACACTATTTTATCCAGCCCGAGGATATCCAAAAAGCGGGCAACAAACCCGGCTTGTTCTTTGATGCTTGTCAGGGGATTACCCTCCGACCGGCCGTGGCCTGGCAAGTCAAGGGCGACAGCATGACATTGCTCTCCCAGGGCGGAAAGCTGGGCATGCCAAACCCGGCCGGATCCCCCGGCCCCGTGCACAAAAACTACAGCAGGTTCAGCATCGCCGGCTTGGGAATAATGAACTTGTTGGCCATCCACTGAAACAAAAGGCATTTAAAGCTCCTCCTGCCAAACAGAACCGATTCAGTACTTGGGAACCTTGAGCCTGCTGACCATCAGGAAGGCCAGGATTAAGGTCGCACCGAGAAAAAAGCCGGGATGCAGGTACTGGCCCATCAAAGCGAACAAGGCCATCAGACCTCCGGCTACGGTGATAGGAACCCCGACAAAATGGGTGGTAATATTCATAACGTTGAACCGTGCAAGACGAACTGCGCCGCAGAGAGCAAAAGCAATGGCGGCGGCCAAGCCAAAAACGCCGTAAAACCTGTGCATATACTGGGCATAAATCAAAATAGCAGGGGCGACCCCGAAAGAAACCAAATCAGCCAGAGAATCCAGTTCTTTACCGAAAGAAGAACTGGCCTCCAGCCGGCGCGCCACACGCCCATCCATGCCATCCAGAACCACTGAACACAGAATCGTATAGGCTGCAAAATTAAACTTGTCGTCCATGGTAAACACCAGGGACATGATACCAAAAAACAGGTTGGCAAGGGTAAACAGGTTGGGAATTACTTTGGCACTGAAGGGCTTATTCAGCGGCTTGCCATTCATCAAGTACAAAACCTCCAGGGTTTAAAAGCCATGCTTTCGTATATTTTACCACTGTTGGACGTTTTAGGAAAGAGTGAGCTCACTTACAGGGATTGCTTCAGCGCTTCGCGCACTCCCTTCCCGTTCTGTACCAGGCGCAGGGTAATGCCGGGATCTTTGCTTACCAGCCAATCCCGTATTTTGCGCAGAATCATTTCCGAATCTCCCCGCACGTGGGTCTTAAGGGGAAGAGAATTAAGAAACTTGCGCCCGTAGCTTTTGTCGAGAACCCGGTTGTC
>JAJYNB010000247.1 GCA_021786555.1 Bacillota bacterium
CTTCAAAGGCACCGGTATGGAGAGTTTTTCCTTTGGGGCTGCCAGAAGCCTGCTGCAGAAAAAAAGGAAGTTAGCGGGGAAACATCTGTCCACCTTTGTGTTTCTGGCTGCAGGGGTAAGCGTGGATGCCCTCAGTGTGGGTTTCGGGCTGGGAACCCTGGGCGGGGCAATCATAGGGGCAGTTTTGGTCATGGGTCTAGTGGCGGGGACCATGACCGCCGCAGGGCTGATTCTCGGCAGATTTCTCGGCGGCTGGACCGGCCGTTGGGCGGAAACAGCCGGAGGTTTGATTCTTTTGCTGATTGGGCTTAAAATTATGGTATGAGTCTGCAGCGCATGGGAGTGTAAGCATAGGAATGAAACTTCTTTTTGTTTGTACGGGAAACACCTGCCGCAGCAGCATGGCGGAGGTTTTGGCCAGGCAAATAGCCGCAGAAGCAGATCGAACTGAGTATGAGTTCCTCTCTGCAGGCACTTGGGCGTCCCCTGGCTCGCCCGCGTCGGACCACGCCCGCAGGGTGATCTCGGAATACGGTCTTGACCTCGAGTCCCACCGGGCAACCCTGCTGACCCGGGGACTCACTGAAGAAGCCGAGTTGATTTTGACCATGACTGCCGCACATAAAGAGCAGGTGCTGCAGCTTTTCCCTGCGGCCCAGGGCAAGGTTTACACCCTCCTGCAGTTTGGGCATGGACAAGCCGGGGATGTTGCTGACCCCTATGGCGGGGACATAAATACTTACCGTCTGGCTGCTGCCCAAATCCGCCGGGTATTAAACGGTGTAATTTCCAGATTGTCTGAGAAGAATAGAAGATAAGTTGAAAGTTACTACTCAGGAGTCAGGAGTCAGAATGAGAGCACGGTTTATCATCTCGAAGTATTCTGAATTCTGACTCCTGACTCCTGAATACCTGAATAGCAACCAATGTTTTTTTATGTCTGGCAGGTACTAACTTGGATTACGTAGAATATTTTATTTTCGTGTTAAAGAACCAGTACATAGGGGTAAAACACGTATCCAACACGTGCAAAAGCGGCGGTGAGAAGAAATGAGACAATATGCCCATGCGCTTGAACAGGCCCTGGCAGAGTTCCTGCCTCTGGCCAATCTGAAGCCAGGCCACATCCTTGTGGTCGGCTGCAGCACCAGCGAGGTTTTGGGACGGGCCATCGGCAAAGGCTTCAGCCAGGAACTGGGTGAGGAATTTTTCCGGGTTATCTCAAACCAGTGTACACCATTAGGTATCTTCCCTGCATTTCAGTGCTGCGAACACCTGAACCGGGCCCTGGTCATGGACAGGGCCGCTGCGGTAAATTACCGGCTGACCGAAGTTTCGGTCATTCCGGTTCCGGGCGCGGGCGGCTCTATGGCTGCCGCTGCTTACCGGGGGATCTCAGATTCTGTTGTGGTGGAAAGCGTTCAGGCCCATGCCGGACTGGACATCGGCGATACCTTTATCGGCATGCATTTGCGGCCCGTGGCCGTGCCGGTCCGTATCAGCCTGTCGCAAATCGGCTCGGCCCATCTGACCCTGGCCCGGACCCGTCCCAGGCTTATCGGCGGCGCCCGAGCAGTATATGATAAAAACTCACCGGCCGCAGGCGCCTCTGGCGCCTGTAGTTGAGGTCGGAATTCAGGAGTCAGGAGTCAGTAGTCAGAATGTGCAAGCCGAGATTCAGCAAAATTTCCTAGGACTGGAGAACTGTCACCAATGGACTACTATTACAGCTCGACGTATTCTGAATTCTGACTTCTGAATTCTGAATACTGACAATTAAGTACATCATCAGAAAGAGGAGCGACTAGAAAATGGACTACATCAGGCAACTTGTTAAACCTGTGGATCCGGAAGTGGCTGAGGCCATCGGCTTGGAAGAAGGACGCCAAAAGGGAAAAATTGAACTTATCGCATCAGAAAACTTTGTCAGCAGGGCAGTAATGGCTGCCCAAGGGTCGGTTCTCACCAACAAGTACGCAGAAGGCTACCCGGGCAGGCGCTACTACGGCGGGTGCGAATATGTCGATATTGTGGAAAATCTGGCGCGGGAACGGCTGAAACAACTTTTCGGCGCCGAACATGCCAACGTTCAGCCCCATTCCGGAGCTCAGGCCAATACTGCCGTATATCTGGCCGTCTTGCAGCCGGGAGATACGGTTCTGGGCATGAATCTGGCCCACGGGGGCCATCTGACCCATGGCAGCCCGGTTAACCTGTCAGGGATGTACTACAAATTCGTACCCTATGGAGTTGACTCACAGACGGAGACGATTGACTACGACGAAGTGCGCCGCCTGGCCTTAGAGTATAGGCCCAAGCTGTTAGTGGCTGGGGCCAGCGCCTATCCGCGCATCATCGATTTTGCCAGGCTCAGGCAGATTGCCGATGAAGCCGGCTGCCTGTTGATGGTGGATATGGCCCACATCGCGGGTCTGGTGGCCGCAGGTGTCCATCCAAGCCCGGTGCCCTATGCTGATTTCGTCACCTCCACTACCCATAAGACCCTGAGGGGTCCCAGGGGAGGGATTATCCTTTGCCAGGCCAAAGACGCCCAAAAGATAGATAAGGCCGTGTTCCCAGGCATGCAGGGCGGGCCCCTGATGCATGTGATTGCCGCTAAAGCGGTAGCCTTCAAAGAGGCTTTGGAGCCGACGTTCCGCTCCTATCAGGAAAAAACTGTTGCCAATGCCAAAGCTCTGGCCGAGAATCTGTCTCAAAGGGGCTTCAGACTGGTGTCGGGCGGTACGGACAATCACCTTATGCTGGTTGACCTGCGCAGCAAAGGAATTACGGGCAAAGCGGCTGAGCACTCCCTGGATGAAGTTGGTATTACCGTAAACAAGAACGCCATACCTTTTGACCCCGAAAGTCCATTTGTGACTAGCGGCATCCGCATAGGTACGGCTGCTGCCACTACCAGGGGAATGGATACTGCCGCCATGGCAGATATAGCCAGGGCCATTGACTGCGTCTTGACCTATCAGGGACAAGCTGATAAACTGCAGGAGGCGCAAGGGATTGTGCGCAATTTGTCTACCCGTTTCCCCCTCTACCCCGATTTGGGATAAACCTTCAGGAGAGTGAAATTCAAGTGTCGAAGGTACATGTATTTAATCACCCGCTGATTCAGCACAAGTTAAGTCTGATCCGGGACAAACATACGGGGAAGAAAGATTTTCGGGAACTGGTGGAGGAAGTGGCCATGCTCATGGCCTACGAGGTCACCAGGGACTTTCCGCTGCAGGAGATTGAAGTGGAAACCCCCAT
>JAJYNB010000366.1 GCA_021786555.1 Bacillota bacterium
CTAACCGAAAGATGGCAGACGTTATTAAGGAAAGGATTTAATAGATAAAACGCTGGTCAAACGTAAGCGTAAAACAACCGATGGATAGAAAAAGAGCAAAAACTCGTGTAAACTGAGTTTTTGCTCTATCGGCAGGCTTCTTGAACTTCTGGACTCCACGGAAGGTAATCTTCAAGGAATTCCGGATGTTGGCCGAATTGTACCCCTGGTAATTGGCTGAAGATGAAATAAAGATATTTATACGGATTAAGGCCATTTGCCTTAGCACTTTCGATGATGCTGTAAACGGCGGCACTTGCTGAAGCTCCTTTCGGGCTTCCGCTGAACAGCCAATTTTTGCGTCCGATTGTAAAGGGACGGATGCTGTTTTCCGCGCGTAATCCAAATCTTTGGATTACGCGCGGAGAACGCACTTCGTTCCTTCTGCGTAGGAAGACGTGGCTGGCTGTTCGCAGACACGAAAAAGGGAGCCAGCGCCAGCGCGACCGTGTATAGCATCGTCGAGACTGCCAAGGCCAACAAACTAAATGTTTATATGTACCTGGTGTATCTCTTCAGTAAAATGCCAGGGACTGACTTCAAGTCTGATCCTTCCCTGCTTGAGGACTTCATGCCCTGGTCGCAAAAGCTGCCGGACTACTGCCGTAAGGAAAAATAATTATCACTAATCAATCCATCCCCGGAATGGCGGAAAGGTCGTTTCGGGGGTTTCTATTTGTCGATGCACCAGATTACTAAGCGCTTACTTTATTTTAGAATGTTTTTTGAATTGAAAAAATATGTTTCCTATTTTCGCTATTGGAAAAGTTATGGTTCCTCTAGAAATTGTTCCTTGTATCTTCGAGGTCAAAAAGTGACTAATTTTCGGAAAAGATATGCTTTCTAACAAAGAAAATAAATGGTTATTGCCACAATGCTGGCCAAGGCACTGCCTGGAATCATGCCGGATATGGCCTTCAGTGAGGCTTTGGAGGTCACCAAAGTCTACAGTGTGGCCGGGCTCTTGCCCAAGGACCAGCCTCTTGTGCGGCGCAGGCCTTTCCGCTCTCCCCATCACAGCGCTTCCACGGCAAGTCTGGCCGGGGGCGGCAAAATCCCCAAGCCGGGAGAAATAAGCCTGGCCAACCACGGTGTGCTGTTTCTGGACGAACTGCCCGAGTTCGGCCGGGATGTGTTGGAAGTGCTGCGCCAGCCGCTGGAAGACAGAGTGATCACGATATCCCGGGTGGCCGCATCCCTGACCTATCCGGCCAGGATAATGGTCGTAGCCTCCCTGAATCCCTGCCCCTGCGGCTTAGCCACGGAAAACGGGGGCGTTAATTGTACCTGTACCCCGCTGCAGGTGGCCAGGTATCAGTCCCGTATTTCGGGGCCGCTGTTAGACAGAATGGATATCCAGGTGGAAGTGCCGAGAGTGCCCTACGAGGAATTGGCCGGCGATAGGGAAGGGGAGACTTCGGCAGCGATAAAGGGTAGAGTGGAAGGGGCCAGGGCGGTACAGCGGGAAAGGCTTGGCATGAATGCCGCCAACTCGGACATGAGTCCGCGGCAAGTCCGGACCTACTGCCGTCTAGACGGGCAGGGAAAAGAACTCTTGCACAAGGCCTACAAGCAGCTGGGCCTCAGTGCCCGGGCACATGATAGGATTCTTAAAGTGGCCCGCACTATAGCAGACTTGACAGGGGACAAACAGATTGATATTAATCATCTGGCGGAGGCCATCCAGTACCGGGCTTTTGACCGGGGCATAAATAACCGGAGAGTTTGAGGTTTTTTCTGTAAACTGGCGGATCTTGTTAAGTTTTTAGAGATTGCTGCTAATATTCAGGCAGGGCAAGGAATTGGACCGGCTGGTGCTGAATACACTTAACTGTTAACATTCTGTGGACCAGGAGGGTGCAGCCGGTGCTTAAAGCCGTACCTATCCAGGAAAAAAATAACCTGGCAGTTCCAGTAGTGACTGCGGTTCTGCTATCGAGCGCCATGCTGCCTTTGTCCACGGGTCTGGTCGAGGGTACAGGTATGCAGCTGTCTGTAAACGCCCCTGCGACCACTGCGGTACCGGCTCTGGCGGAGACTCGGCAGAGTTTGGACCAGGAGCAGTCCCTGCAGCGTTTAATGAACAGGCAAATCAGGGAGCAGGCAGAAAAGCTGAGGCTGGAGGCCGAGGCAAAGCAGCAAGCTGAAATCAAGAAATCACGCTGGAGGGCAGCTACTCTTGTCCGGCCGAAAACCCCCAGCAGGGGAGATCAAATCACGGCACCTACGGCATCTAATAGCGAAAGTCTTTTGGAATATGCCTTAAGCCTGAATGGAGTCCCATATTTATACGGAGGAACGAACCCAAAGACCGGCTTGGATTGTTCAGCTTATACCCAGTTAGTATTTCGCAAGAGCGGGATTGACCTGCCGCGAACCGCCTACCTGCAGTTTTTGGCAGGGGTGGGCATACCGCGTTCCAGCCTGGGAGCAGGCGATTTGGTGTTCTTTAGCACTAACGGTTCCGGGGCCAGTCATGTGGGCATTTACCTGGGGGACGGAAAGTTTATCTCTGCCACCAACAAGGGCGTTAAGGTACAAAACCTGAATGATGATTACTGGACCAAGTATTATCGCGGCTCACGCCGAGTTCAGCCTGAAAGCCGTTGAAAAACTGCGTCTAGCTTTGTCGCCGGACCTGCCGGCATCCTCAACGCACGCCCCAGTACGCCTCCGGTTCCGGCAGGTCCGAACCTTACCCCCATAAAATCCTGGGTAAGCTCTAGTGAGCCAAGATTTTGTAGGGACCCCAATAGCGCTTATACTCGTTTTTGAACGGTTTTTTATTTAGGGTCCTATTGCTTTGAGTCCTTAATGGCCGCCTGTTTCGCAGGCGGTTATGTTTTTTGGGCGGCATAATCAGTTGTACCGGAAGGAGAAGCGGGATTGTGGTCGAATTATAGACAGGGATGGTGATATAATTGAACGGCACATTATTGCTGATTTTTGCAGGCAGTTTCGGTATGGGATTTTCCGGAGCGATTATGCCCGGGCCTTTGCTCACCGTAACTATTAACGAAAGCTTACGCCGCGGCGCCTTGGTGGGGCCGTTGCTTGTTCTGGGACATGCCGTTTTGGAATTAACCTTGGTACTGCTGATTTTTTTTGGGCTGGGAACCTTTATTACCTGGCCTGCGGTAAAAGGGATAATTGGACTTGTCGGGGGGCTGTTTTTGCTGTGGATGGCTTTCGGCATCTTGAGGGAAGCAGCTCAAAAAAAGGCGG
>JAJYNB010000307.1 GCA_021786555.1 Bacillota bacterium
AAGCCGCGGTGCCAGAAGGTCAGTGCCATTGTGCATAATGTCAATATGAACACTGATGCTATGACAGAATAAATCAGGTCATAAATGCTTTTTCTACGCCAGTTGGCGTAGAGATCAAAAGCGTAAAAAACTGCAAAAGCTATCAAGGACAGCCACGGAATCAAATTTACATAGGGGACCAAATTATAGTTTGGGGTTGCGGTGCCAAAACGCAGCAAAAACGCCACCACATAGCCGGCGTTCACAAGCACGATATCGCTTACAGCTAACAGCAGTTGTGGAACCTTTTGACTCCGTCCCACGCTTTCCCCTTCTCTCCCTACAAACTCTCTGCCCGAAGGCGGACTCCCGGTTCTAAAGAATGCTCTTCGAAGGCGAGTAGTATGAAATTGTATCCTTAAGCCCTTGGTACAGGCTGTACTCCGGACTCCATCCCAGTTCCGCCTTAGCCTTGTTGTTGTCCAGGTAGCTATGCACTATGTCCCCAGGGCGGGCGGCTTTATAGATCGGCTCTAAACCGCTTTTAGCCAGGTCACTGCAAATTGCAAACAATTGGTTAACAGAAGTCTGGGTGTTGCTGCTGATATTGAATATGTCATTGTTGCCGTGTCCCAACGCAGCAAGATTGGCGGATGCCACGTCCTTAACATAGACAAAATCCCGGGTTTGTTCTCCGTCCCCGTAGATAAAAGGGGATTGCTGCCTCAAGAGCCTGTCCACAAAAATAGCTACGACTCCGCCTTCGCCTTTTGATGCTTGCCGCGGCCCGTATACGTTGGCATACCTAAGCACGCAATACCGGATTTGGTTTAAATAAGCAAAAACCTGCAAATAGTGCTCCGGTGTGTGTTTGGAGATGCCGTAAAACGAGACCGGTTTAACGGGGTGTTTTTCGTCTAACCCCAAATAGGCTGGGTCACCGTAAACGGCGGCAGAAGATGCATAGATTAACTTTTTTACCTTGTAGATTGCACTACATTTCACTAGGTTTATAGCGCCCAGGATATTTACTTCTGCATCCAAAGCGGGATCATGCATGGAGGCTTGAACATCAATCTGAGCAGCGTGGTGTATAACGAAATCCGGGCGTTCAATCTCGAATACTTTATCCAAAGCTTTTGCTTCTACAATATCCGCTGCATAAAGTTTCGCTGACGAATTAAGATTTTCCTGCTTGCCGCTCGACAGGTTGTCAACTACACTTACTTCATATCCATGCGATATCAATTTGTCTACAACGTGGGAGCCAATAAAACCTGCTCCGCCTGTTACCAAAACTTTCATTTTTCCACCTTGTCTTTGCAGCTTATTATCCCTCAACAACTGGCACAGCCCTATCAGCCAAGACTCTGTCATCCCCCCGGGGCACTAAAAAACCGGTCAAACTCAAACCTCAACCTGGCCAAGTCCTTAAGGCCTGCCGAATTAATTTTGAAAATGACTTGATTTAAATATTGTGTAGCTTAATTATATGTTATTTTACTGACATGAAAATAGTCTTTTTTACAAAAAAGCAGGGGTAACCTGTTAAAACCCTGCTTGTTTAGTCTGCACTGTCTTGGCTGCTTTGTTTTTTCCCGTCTTTTTGATTTCCGCCCGACGTGTCCTGTTTGCCGCTTTGCTGTTCTTTTCCTGCCTGGCCTTGTCCTTCCTGCTGTGCTTTACGGGCTTCTATCAAGGCCGCGGGCAGGGTCCTAGTCTCTTCCTTGACCTCTGTTTCCGTGCCCAGCACTTTACCGTCCGGCCCCAGCATTTCCCGGGTAGTCTCCGTACGTATCTTTTCTCTGACCTGGGTGGCTCCACCCATGGCCTGCTGTCCTTTTCCCTGCTGCTCTCCCTGTTTGCTGTCTGCCTTACTGCTCTCCTGGCTCCCCCCTGGGTTTGGGCTTTGTCCCGTCTTACCGCCCTCTCCTTGTTTTTGCTCCTCCCCTGCCTGGGACACAGGTTGGGCATAGACTTTTTGGAACTGGGCCAGGTTCTCCGGTCTTACCAACTGCACCGGCACTAGCTTGGCCGGGACCTCGCCGGAGGAGGTGACTACGGTCTTGTCTGCGTCACCGCTCTGTTTACGGCCCAACTGGGAGGCCATCTTGTAAGCGTAGAGCCCCATCAGATATGGGGACTTGTCCACATCAGCGTGCAAATCACCCGCGGCGATTTGGTCTAGAGCCTTCTTATCCGTACCGGCGCCTACCACCAGCACCTTTTTGTTGAGGCTATTCTTCTTCAGCACCTCGATAGCTTCCATGGCCAAGCGCGAGTCTGTGGCGATAACCGCCTGGACCCCTGACGGGTTTTTCTTCAGGTAATCGTCGAAAGCCGCCGTGGGCGAAGAATTTTTGGTGGGGCTGGCAAAGGTCTGGGCTATTTTGAGGTTGGGGTTTTGGGCCAGGGAAGTTTTATTGCCGGAAACCACTTCCTCGGCACTGGGTTCCCCGGATTGGAGCAGGACCACGTTTCCGTCTTTTAATTTGCTGCGTACGAAGTCACCCTGCAGTTCCCCGACATGGAAATAGTCGGGTCCAACCAGACCGTCCACCTTGGTCTCGGGTGCCTGGTCGATCCCCACCACCGGGATCTTGTTCTTTGCCGCTTCCTTCAAGATATCAGGACTTTGTTGCGTACCTCCGCCCTGAACGATGAGCGCCGTCAAATTCTTGCCGCCTTTTTCTCCCTCGTTCTGCTGGCCCTTTTGTCCCTCTTTCTGTTGGCCTTGGTCTTCCAAAAATTCAAGCTTGGCATCTTCCCGTTTGGCGGCATCCTGCAGGCCCTTTTTAATCTGGGCCGCGCCCTCCTGGGTCGGGGATAGAACCACACCGATAGTTTGCTTTTCTTTCTTCTGCTCGCCCTGCCCCTTGTTTGAGGATTTGCCCATCAGCTTGTTGATGGCGCCGCACCCCGTTCCAAGACTAGCCACTAATGCTGCAATAATCAGCCAGGCAGATATTTTACGGGCATGCATCAAAATCGCCCCTTCAACTACAAAAATACTTATTTGTAGTTTAGCCTGGCGAATCAGAAACATACTGGAGCCCTGCGCTAAAAAATCTCCATAAAAGCCAAAAGAAGGCTTGCTTTTAAATTCATGCCTTCCTGACCGCTCAATTGATCCGTTCCGCCAGGAGCTTCAGGGCCTTAGCCAGAACCGTGTCCTTATCCCCTTCCTCCTCCACCGCCACATCAGGCTTAATGCCCACCTGGTCGATGTCCTTGCCCAAAGGAGACAGGTATTTGGCTGTGGTGAGTTTCAGACCCGTGTTCCCACCCAGGTCGTAAATGGTCTGGACCACACCTTTGCCGTAAGTCCTGGTTCCTATGATCAGACCGCTGGAAGTATCCTGGATGGCTGCTGCCAGAATCTCAGCAGCGCTGGCAGTGCCTTTATTGACCAGGACTATCAAGGGCACATTGAGCTTGCCGCCCGTGACTTCATAGGTCTCGCGCTTGCCGTTGCGGTAAACCAGGTGAACCACCGGCCCTCTGGGCAGAAAATAGCCTGCGGCTTCCACAGCCGCTTCCAGGCTGCCCCCCGGATCGTCCCGCAGGTCCAGCACTACGCCCTTGACCTTGGGCAGCTCGTTCCAGTACTCGCTCAGCTCGGCGACCGTGTGGTCGCTGAAACTGTTGATTTTGATATAGGAGACCGGGTCCGGGATGCGTATGATCTTACCCTCCACGC
Organism: Bacillota bacterium; assembly: GCA_021786555.1. Lineage (GTDB taxonomy): Bacteria > Bacillota > Desulfitobacteriia > Desulfitobacteriales > JAJXUE01 > JAJZPO01. Next base: position 3,680 of record JAJYNB010000307.1, read on the forward strand.
TTTTCAAATTAATGAGTTCCCGCTTAAGCTTAAACTCATGTTTGTCGTCCTTCTCCCTCAGGACACTTAAAGAAACTTCGCTGCCCACCGGCCCTTTCATCAAATCAGCTGCCCCCATGGCTGTGATATCCGATACGGCCTTGCCGTTAACCGCCACAATCAAATCCCCTTTTTTCACCCCTGCCTTTTCCGCCGGAGAGCCCGGCAGAACCCCCTGAACCTTCAGTTCCTCCGCGCTGCCAGTAGCCAGAATGAGACCCACCCCGCCAAAGATTCCTTCCATCTGGTCCTGCAGCTGGCCGAAGTCCTCCGCAGTCAGATAATCCGAGTACGGGTCTTGCAGCGCTTTGACCATGCCCCCTGAGGCTCCGTCAATCATAGAGCCGAGAGACACCGGTTTTAAAGCCTTACCCTTCATCAGGAGGACGACCTTAAGCATTTGTCCCAGGTGGAGGTAGTCCGCATAAAAGACAACAGCAAGCATGCTGTTAAAGGCCAAGGACAAAACGACCAGGGAGATGATTAGAACTTTGCTTAGTTTTCTCACCCTCACACCCCCTGGTATATCTTTATGGTACAAGCCGCCGCTCTAGAACAGCTTCCACCTAGTTTAAAGGCCGCGGCTCACTCGCCGCGGCCTTTAAACTACATTTTCGTCCGCAATACCTCAATGGCTTTTTTCAGCTGGTCATCGAAATCACTGACGCTGTCAGGAGGCTGAACAACAGTCTGGCCTGTGCCCAATTCCACCTTGACATCGGGCTCTATGCCTTTCAAGTTGATGTCGCTTTTGTTGGGTGTAAGGTATTTGGCGGTTGTCAGTTTGACGCCCGAGCCACCGTCTAATTGGTAAATAGTCTGAACGATACCTTTGCCAAAGGTTTTAGTACCTATCAGAGTACCTGTCTTGTAATCCCTGATAGCGCCTGAAAGAATCTCCGCCGCCGATGCCGTTTCCTCGTTGACCAAAACCACCACAGGCAGGCCCAGGTATTCGTTTTTGTCCGGCTTGTGCACCTCAGTGTTGCCGTACTTATCTACTATATAGACTACCGGCTGCCCATTGGGTACGAAGTAGCCCGCCGAGTTTACTGCCGCGTTCAGCTCGCCGCCATGGTCATAGCGCAGGTCCAGAATTATGCCCTTGGGATGCTTCGGCTGCAGGTCCGAAATTACTTGATCCAGTTCCTTGTCGGTGTCGCTGGAAAACTGGCTGATATTGATATAGGCTATATCGCTGCTGCCTGGAAGCATCTCACCTTCCACCGTGGGAACGCTGATGGCCTCCCTGGTTACGATAAAGGTCAGGTTTTTCTTCGCCGATTCACGGAAAACGGTCAGGGTAACCTTCGTACCCTCTTTACCCCGCATCATGTTGACCGCTTTTTCCTGGGTAATGGTGGATGTATCTACATTGTCAATCTTGACGATGATATCCCCTGCTTTGATGCCTGCCCGGTCCGCAGGGCTGTTCTTGATAGGTTTTAACACCACCAGATGTTTGTCGTCCTTCAGGCTGAGCACTATGCCAACCCCGCCAAAACGTCCCTCAATCTGGTCAAACATTTGCTTGTTTTCTTTGGGGTCAAGGTATACGGAATATTGGTCCCCGAGGGAATCAACTATTCCCTTCATTGCCCCGTCAATCAGCTGGGTAGGCGTCACTGGCTTGAGGTAATCTGTCTTAATCAGGCCTATTACTTGCATCATCCGGCCCAGGTGGTCATAATTGGAGATAATTAAGCCGGCCACCGTCCCGGTGACCAGTACGCTGAACAGTACGAACACGGTGAGTATCCCAAGAAGGACTTTTTTCCGCTCAGACAATAAAAAACACCTACCCGTCAGATTTAGGACGCCAGGAATAATGTCTGTCCTATAAATTATATGCATGCTAATACTACAACATTCTTGTCCAAAACACAATTGAGGTGCGAAGTCCGATGTCCGAGGTCCGACCCTGGCCGAGTCACTTGGGGTGAGTCAATTGAGTCAATTGGGGACGGTTCTTCGGTGACTCGTTTTTTGAGTCAATTGGGGACGGTTCTTCGGCGACTCGTTTTTTGGACGCCGGGATTGTTCTAAACGTGCTAAAGCAAGGGAACCTATAAACGAGTTGCCAACTGGTTTTTCTGGCCCCACGGGTCCGGCCTTCAATTGGAGCTGGCTGCTTCTGAGTCACCTGAGAACCGTCCCCAAACTGACTCCTTAACCCAGGCTGCTTTTGAGTCACTGAAGAACCGTCCCCAAGTGACTCATTCTCAATAGCTAACATACTGCCGGGAATTCGAACCTCGTGCATCGAACCTCGCACCTCTGACCCATGATTAATCCTATAAGTAATTCAGCGGGTCCTCCGGTACGCCGTTCACCCGGGTCTCAAAATGGAGGTGGGGGCCGGTGCTGTACCCGGCGCCGGGAGCTCCCGCTGCGCCGCCGCTGTGGGCGATTGTTTGCCCTGCCTGTACTTTGTCCCCGACCCGGACAAGAAACGCGGAGAGGTGACAGTACAGGGTCTCCAGTCCTCCCCCGTGGTCAATAATCAGGGTGTTGCCGTCCCCGCCCAGAAGGCCCTCGTAGATTACCACTCCGTCGGCGGCAGCCACCACCTGGGAACCCATGGGGACCGGTATGTCCATACCGCTGTGCAGCTTGTTGACATGCAGGATGGGATGGTAGCGATAGCCGAATTTTGAGCTGATGGCATGGAGGGAGGGCGCAGGCCACAGCAGGGCCCCGGTCCTTGCCCCACCAGGGGACCGGTACCTGGACTGGCGGATCAAATCCCGGATTTGCTGCTCCTCGGCTTGCGACTGCTGCAGTTCCGCCCAAAGGTCATCCAGCATCTCCTGATTTTGTTTTAGTTTGGACTGGTAGTCGGCTTCCTGCTGCTGCATCACGGCATTCTGCTGCTCCATCCGGGTTTTCACCTGGGCCAGGTTGTCCCGCTGCTTGACCAGGCTGTTCTTCCGCACCGAGATGACGCTTTTCTCCTGTTCGATAGCGCGCAAGAGCATCTGGTCGTTAGCCAGGATCTTGCTTAGATATTCCATCCTGTTGACAAAATCACTCAGGCTGGCTGACTGAAACAGCAGCTCCAGATAGCTCACCTGGCCCTCTTCGTAGATTCCCCGCAGCCGGTTTCCCAGCGCTTCGGTCCTGGCTTCCAGGCGGGTCTCGGAGTCGTCCAGGTCCTGTTGCGCTTTAGAAACAGCGTTATTTGCAGAAGTCAATTGAGTACCAAGCCCTGCCAGTTTGTTTTTGGTGTCTGATATCTGGGACTTCTTCTGGCTGATGGACTGCTGCAAGTCGGCTTCCACATCGGTGTATTTGGATATCTTGCCATTTATCTGCTGCTGTTGGTTTTCATTCTGCTGCAGCTGCTGGTTGAGGCTGGCCCCGAGTACAGGCCCTAGCCCGCTAAAAAGCAAAATTACGGACAGGGCAGCTGCCTGCCCGGCTTTAAATTTGCCCAGTTGCATACTAACCTCCAGAGCCAAAGAAATGTCCAGGAGCCACCCCAGCCGGTGAGCATTCAAAAGCAAGCCCCCAGGCTTGCCCAGGGTCCCAAATAAGCCGCAGCCTGTCGAACTGCTAAACTTTGAGAAATTTGCGCAGGGAAACCATGCTGCCCACAGAGCCAATTAAGGCCCCGGCCGCCAGCATAAGCAGGGTTAGATTGAGCATAAACTGGCGGCTGTCAATAACCGGAATAAAAGTCAGGTTGTTATGCAGATAGGAAACCAGTCCCGTATAACTGTAAACCACCACAGTACTTGCCAGGATGGCGCCGCAGAGGCCTAAAACCATTCCTTCCAGCAAAAAGGGCCAGCGGATAAACCAGTCGGTAGCCCCCACGAACTTCATGATCTGGACTTCCTTGCGCCGGGCGAAGACCGTCAGGCGGATAGTAATGGAGATCAGCACTATGGATGCCACGGCCAGCAGGCCAATCAGGGTCAGGCCTATCCATCGCATCCAGTGAGTAAACTGGATAATCTTATCTACGATTCCCTGGCCGTAGCGTACCGTGTCCACCCCGGAAATCTTACCGATCTTTTCCGCCAAGTCCTTAACCTGGCCGGCATCGGTGGCCTTAACTGTCAGTTTGTCCGGCAGGGGGTTGTTCCCACCTAAGTTTTGCATCAGGTCTGAATTCAGCCCGGACTGAAATTGAGCCAAGGCTTGTTCCTTGCTCAAAAGTGTGACGGATTTAACCCCTTGCATTTGCTCAATCTGCGCCTGGATTTGCTGCACTTGTTCCGTGGTTTGGGGAGGCCTAAGGATAAAAGCCGAAATTTCTATGTTTGATTCAATGTTGGAGGCCAATTGGTTGGTATTGTAAACCAAGGTCAGGGCAAAGCCCAGGATTATCAGGGAGATCGCCACAGTGGACACCGAGGCCAGGCTCATCCAGGCGTTGCGACGCAGGGAAAGGGCGGTCTCCTTAATCACATAGCGCAGGGAACTAAGACTCACTGCCGTACCCTCCCTTCTCTTCGTCGCGCAGGATGCGGCCGCGTTCCATAGCCACCACCCGCTTGCGCAGGGAATCCACGATATCCCTGGCGTGGGAGGCCATGACTATGGTAGTTCCCCGTTTGTTTATGTCAAGCAGGAGATTCATAATGTCCCAGGAAGTATCAGGGTCCAGATTTCCTGTGGGCTCGTCCGCCAGAACCAGGGAGGGATTGTTGACTACCGCCCGGGCGATGCACACCCGCTGCTGCTCGCCGCCGGAGAGCTGGGTGGGAAGGAATTCCGCCTTTTTCTCCAAGCCCACCAGAGACAGCACCGCCGGCACTTTTTCCCGGATTTCGCGGGAACTGGTACCTACCACCTGCAGCGCAAAAGCAACGTTGTCATGGACTGACTTGGTGGGCAGGAGCTTGAAATCCTGAAAGATGATTCCGGTATTGCGCCTCAGGTAAGGGACACGTCCCTCCCTGAGCCGGTTCAAATTCTTGCCGTTAATCATTACCTGTCCCCGGGAGGCCCTTTCCTCCCGGAACAAAAGCTTAATAATAGTGGATTTGCCGGCGCCGCTGGCCCCGACCAAAAACACGAATTCTCCTTTATTAATGCGCAAACTAGCGTCTATCAACGCCCTAACCCCATTGGGATAGGTTTTGGAGACATTGGTTAGTTGAATAAACAAGGACTGGTCCCTCCTATGATGGCTGCGGATGATGATGCCTGCTTGAAGTGCATATTTATAGTCATTTCGACACCGTCATGACAATTCCTGTCGGTAATCAGGCTATTGCGGCAAGATTCACAGAAACATCAATTATTGAGGTATTCAGTAGTCACAATCCAGAATACTTCAAGATTCTAAACTGTTTTTGTTCTGACTCCTGACTGCTGAATACTGTCCTTCAAACAATACGCATACCATGTCGATTTTTGGAGTGGCAACAAGAAATGCGCGCTTCGTTTTTCCTTCATAGCCTGCGCATTTCAGTGCCCGTGTTCGATATACTCGGCTAAAGTTGCCGAGTATATACTTTCCTGAGGTATGAAAAAGCCGGGTCTAAACCCGGCAGCCTGAACAAAAAAACCATTTTAAGACTCAGCCGTTTGTTTTCCGCCGGTGTACCCGGCGCACCGCTGCCGCAATGCCTGCGGCGGTGAGGCCGTATTTTTCCATCAGTTCCCAGGGGCTTCCTGATTCTCCAAAAGTGTCCATGAGCCCCACCCGTTCCATGGGTACGGGGCAGTTTTCCACCAGTGCCTCAGCGATGGCGCTGCCCAGGCCCCCGATAATACTGTGTTCCTCGGCGCTGACCACCGCCCCAGCCTGCCTGGCTACCTCCGCAACCGTAGCCGTATCCAGGGGCTTGACAGTGGACACGTTGATTACAGCTGTCTCAACCCCTTCCCGGGCCAGCTCCTCCGCAGCCTCCAGGGCCAGAGCCAGCATGGTGCCGTTGGCAAAGACCGCCGCATCCCAGCCTTCCCTGAGCACCACTGCCTTGCCCAGTTTAAATTCATAGTCCTCGGGCAGGATTACGGGCAGATCCAGCCGGCCCAGGCGGATGTAGACCGGGCCCTGGTGTTCCGCTGCCGCCCGCACAGCCTTATCGGTCTCCACCGCATCGGCGGGTACAATGACTGTCATGTTAGGCAGGGAGCGCATCAGGGACACGTCTTCCACTGATTGGTGGGAGCCCCCATCCTCACCCACGGTAATGCCCGCATGGGTGGCTGCTACCTTGACGTTCAGCTTCGGGTAAGCTATGGAGTTGCGCACCTGCTCGAAGGCCCGGCCTGTGGCAAAGACCGCAAATGTGCTGGCAAAGGGAATCTTGCCCGCTGCGGCCAAACCTGCGGACATGCCCATTAAATTGGCTTCGGCAATGCCGGCGTTGAAAAACCGCTCAGGAAACTTTTTTGCAAAGTCCGCTGTTTTGGTGGATTTGGACAGGTCCGCATCCAGCACAACTATGTTGGGGTTCTCTTCCCCTAATTTGACAAGAGTCTGACCGTAAGCGGTACGGGTTGCAATTTTTGTCATGACTTACCTCCTCCCAGCTCGGCCAGGGCCTGGGCAGCCTGCTCCGCGTTCGGAGCGTTGCCGTGCCAGCCAACCTGGTTCTCCATGAAGGAAACACCCTTCCCTTTTACGGTCCTGGCAATAATCATGGTCGGTTTGCCCTTGGTTTCTCCGGCCATTTCCAGCGCACCCCAGATGGCGCCAAAGTCATGGCCGTCAATCTTGATGACCTCCCAGCCGAAGGCCTGCCACTTCTCGGCCAAAGGGGTGGGGTTCATTACTTCCTGCACGGGCCCGTCGATTTGCAGCCCGTTATAATCCAAAAAGGCGGTCAGGTTATCCAGTTTGTAGTGGCTTGCTGCCATGGCTGCTTCCCAGACCATGCCCTCTTCGCATTCTCCGTCACCCAAAAGGGCGTATACCCGGTAATCCTTTTTGTCGAGTTTTCCCGCCAGGGCCATGCCCACGGCGGCGGATATCCCCTGGCCCAAGGAGCCTGTAGACATGTCTACCCCGGGGGTCTTTTTCATGTCAGGATGGCCCTGCAGCTGACTGCCGGTCTTGCGCAGGGTAAGCAGCTCTTCCCTGGGAAAAAAGCCCTTTTCCGCCAAAGCGGCATAGAGCACAGGGGCGGCGTGACCCTTGCTCAGGACGAAGCGGTCCCTGTCGGGCTTGTGAGGGTCCGCCGGGTCAATATTCATGGCGGCGAAATACAAAGTGGAGACGATTTCCACCGCTGATAAAGATCCACCCGGATGTCCCGATTTGGACGCGGCCAGCATTTCGATTATCATCCGGCGCATCTCTCTGGCCCGGCCGGACAACTCTTCCACCTTTGCTTGATTCATGCTTTTTCCCCCTTGAATAACTACCGATCGCTAAGATTAGTTTACCTAAGCACGCCCTAAAATAAAAGCCATGCCAAACAAAAACCGGCCAACCAGCCGGTCCACTCCAAGGGACAAGGGGACGGTTCCGGCGTCCCAGCATTGGTGTCAGGGGGACAGGTCCGCTGACACTGCTTAACCGAGCGGTAAGAAGGACTGGAGTCACACTGGGCTCAAAACCGTGAAGCGGTGAGAAAGGTTGCGGTGTCAAGGGACCTGTCCCCCTGACACTTACTTTCCGGCCCCACTCACACGGGACTTCAGACTTTTTTGTTGAGCTGCAGGTAGGCAGCGATAAACTCATCCAATTCCCCGTCCATCACAGCACTGATATTGCCGGTCTCATAGTTGGTGCGGTGGTCCTTCACCATGCTGTAGGGGTGGAAAACATAAGAGCGGATCTGGCTTCCCCAGGCAATTTCCCGCTGTTCTCCCCGGATTTCAGAGAGTTCCTCTTCCTGTCTGCGCAGTTTGAGTTCCAGGAGTTTAGCCCGGAGAATGCGCATGGCAGCCGCCCGGTTTTGGATCTGGGAACGTTCGTTTTGACACTGGACCACAGTCCCGGAAGGCAGGTGGGTAATCCTGACCGCAGAATCTGTTTTGTTCACATGCTGCCCGCCGGCGCCGCCGGAGCGGTAGGTGTCCACTTTAAGGTCCTCAGGGTTGATGTCCACATCCGTGTCTTCGCTGACCTCGGGCATGACCTCGACCGCCGCAAAAGAAGTATGCCTTCGCCCTGAAGCATCAAAAGGGGAAATCCTCACCAGGCGGTGAACCCCTTTCTCGGCCTTAATGTAACCATAGGCGTTTTCGCCGGAAATTGAGAGGGTAGCGCTTTTCACCCCGGCCTCTTCTCCAGGGAGCAGGTCCAGCACCTCCGCCTTGAAGCCGCGGCGCTCCGCCCAGCGCAGGTACATGCGGAAGAGCATCTGGGCCCAGTCCTGGGCTTCGGTACCACCCGCCCCTGCGTGGAGTTCCACCAGGGCGTTATTGCGGTCATAGGGTCCGCTGAGTAAAATCTCCAGTTCCAACTCGACCAGCTTTTTCTCCAACTGGCCCAATCCCCTGGTCACTTCGCTTTCCAGGGACTCATCCTGTTCTTCCATTCCCAGCTGCCAGAGGGTATACACATCGTCAAATTCAGCCCTGAAGTCTTCATAGAGCTTGACCTTGTTCTGCTGCAAGGTCAGCTCCTGCATCACCTTTTGAGCCTGACCGGGGTCATCCCAAAAGTCATCCATATTTACGGTCTTTTCCAGTTCAACTATCTTCGCTTGGCGGTTAGAGACGTCAAAGAGAAACCCTCAAATCTTCCAGGCGTTTAGCCATCCCTTCACAGTCCCGTTTTAAATCTGCCAACACCGGTCAATCACCTCGCAGCTCCACAACATTTTTTGTATTTTTTGCCGCTGCCGCAGGGGCAGGGCTCATTACGGCCCACCTGCTTTTCAACCCGAACAGGCTGCCGCTGACCCTCCTCATCAGCATAGCGGTTTTCCACCACATTCTGTGGCCTTTCCTGGGGCTCTTCCACAACTGCCGGACTTACCCTGAGCATATAGCGGAGGATGTCCTCCTGAATGGAAGAGATCATGTTATTGAACATATCAAAGGCTTCAAACTTGTATTCCACCAGGGGGTCTTTCTGGCCATAAGCCCTGAGGCCAATACCTTCCCTGAGCTGGTCCATGGCATCCAGGTGGTCCATCCACTTGCTGTCCACCACCTGCAGCATCACGGCCCGTTCAATCTCCCGCATCACTTCGGAACCGAACAGTTCCTCCCGTTGGGCGTAGATTTTCTCGCTTTCCTCCAGGAAAAGCTCGCGGATTTCATCTTTGTCCAGCTTGGCCAGTTGGTCCCGGGTGAGGTTATGGTTGGGCAGGAACAGCCCTTCGGCATACTCCAACAGGCTTTCCAGGTCCCACTCCTCGGGGTACTGGCTTTCCCCGCTGACCATGGAGATGGCGTTATCGATGATGGCAGGGAACATTTCCATGATATTTTCCTTGAGGTTTTCCCCTGTCAGGACCTGCCGCCGCTGGCCATAGATAACTTCCCGCTGCTGGTTCATCACATCATCATAATCCAGTACGTGTTTACGCATGTCGAAGTTGCGGGACTCCACTTTGCGCTGGGCGCTTTCGATAGAGCGGGAGATTATCCCTGCCTCGATGGGCACAGTGTCGTCCATGCCCAGTTTGTCCATCAGGCCCATGATGTTTTCTGAGCCGAAAAGCCGCATCAAGTCGTCTTCCAGAGAAATGTAGAAACGGGTAGAGCCCGGGTCGCCCTGCCGGCCGGAACGGCCGCGCAGCTGGTTGTCAATCCGGCGGCTCTCATGCCGCTCGGTGCCAATGATGTGCAGGCCGCCCAACTCCTTAACCCCTTCTCCCAGGACGATGTCGGTGCCGCGTCCGGCCATGTTGGTGGCGATGGTTACCGCATTCTTTTGACCTGCCAGACTGACAATTTCCGCCTCTTTTTCGTGAAACTTGGCGTTTAGGACCTGGTGGTTAACGCCGCGACGCTCCAGCATCTGGCTTAGGGCCTCCGACTTCTCAATCGAAATGGTCCCCACCAGGACCGGCTCCCCGGTCTTGTGCCGCTCTACAATCTCCTCCACGACCGCCAGGAATTTGCCTTTTTCCGTGCGGTAAACCACATCGGGCATATCGCCCCTTACCATGGGTTTGTTGGTGGGTATCACCACAACGTCCAGCTTGTATATCTTGCGGAACTCAGCCTGCTCGGTCTCCGCCGTACCGGTCATGCCCGCCAGTTTGTCAAACATGCGGAAATAATTCTGGAAGGTGATGGTGGCCAGGGTCTGCGACTCCCGCTCGATTTTGACCCCTTCTTTGGCTTCTATGGCCTGGTGCAGCCCTTCACTGTAGCGCCTGCCGAACATCAGCCGGCCCGTGAACTCGTCGACGATAATTACTTCGCCGTCTTTGACCACATAGTCGCGGTCCCGCTTGAACAGGGTGTGGGCTTTCAATGCCTGGTTGACGTGGTGGGCCAGCTCGGTGTGGATATCTTCATAGAGGTTTTCCACCCCCAGCATTTTTTCCACCCGGGCTACGCCTTCCTCGGTCAGGTTAACAATCCTGTCCTTTTCGTTTACCTTGTAATCTTCTTCGTTCTTAAGGCGCGGGATAATCTTGGCCACCCTGTAATAGGTTTCCGTGGGCTTGTCTGCCTCACCGGAAATAATCAGCGGTGTCCTGGCTTCGTCGATCAGAATCGAGTCCACCTCGTCCACGATGGCATAGTGCAGTTCCCGCTGCACCAGGCCGTCCCGCTGGGTAACCATATTGTCCCTGAGGTAATCAAAGCCGAATTCATTATTGGTGCCATAGGTGATGTCAGCCGCATAGGCCTCCCGCCTCTGGTCATAGGTGAGACCGTGGACGATGAGTCCTACCGACAAGCCAAGGAACTTATAGATTTGCCCCATCCAGGTACTGTCGCGGGTAGCCAGGTAATCGTTCACCGTAACCACATACACGCCGCGGCCCGTAAGAGCATTAAGATAGGCGGGAAGGGTAGCCACCAGGGTTTTCCCTTCGCCTGTCTTCATCTCGGCGATCTTCCCCTTGTGTAAAACCATGCCGCCAATCAACTGTACGTCAAAGTGCCGCTGACCCAGAACCCGCCGTGAAGCCTCCCGCACTGCGGCAAAGGCCTCCGGCAGAATGGAATCCAGCTCTTCGCCTTCCTCCAGCCTCTGTTTGAAATCCCCGGTTTTAGCTCGCAAATCCTCATCGCTCAAAGCCTGCATCTCAGATTCCAGGCCATTAATAATTTCTACTGTTTTGCTTAGCCTTTTTATTTCTCTGGCGTTGTCATCGAGTAAATCTTTCAGAAAACCGAACATCAAGCGCCTTCCTTTCCTGTTCGCCCGGATTAACCAGAAACCAATCCCAGATAAATAAGGAACCCAATTGGTTCCTCAAAATACTCAGGAGTCAGAAGTCAGAAGTCAGGAGTCAGAATAAGAAGGACTTTTTGTCCCGTGCCATTCTGAATTCTGACTACTGAATTCTGACTACCGGAATAATAACATACCTACCTAATTGTAGCAAATTGTAACTGTTGGAGCAAGCCAAGGCTTAATGCCGGTGGACTGATCTGATCCGATAGGCGCGCGGACCGGTCATGACACCAAACACCAGCATAAAGGAGCCAATATCAATGAAAATATCTCCCGCGCTAAAGAGCTGCTGGCCCAAAGCAGGGATATACAGGAGATCCCTATCGGCCAAAAAGCTCAGACGGGTAGCTCCAGTCAGAAGTTGGTGGGTGCCCTCCCCCGGCTGCAGCGCAAGACGGGAAGCTGCCGGCAGGAACGTGGGGTCAACCGGCATCAGTCCGCTGTTGACGGCAATCACCAGACCGTTCAGGGCAATACCCAGGGCCAAAAGTTTCATTCCCGGCTGAGATAAGTTAAGGACGGCCATCACCAAAAGCAGCAAATAGGAAAGGGTATGCAGCACGGGGCTTACCCAGCCTGGCCCCAGCCGGAAACCTTTGACTGCCGACCAATACACAGCCATCTGGATGATAAAAGCAAACGGGATGAGCCAGACCCCCCGCAGGTCCAGCTGGCCCAGGTTAATGAACTTTCCTCCTTTAAGATAGCCCACAACCAAGACCAAGACCAGTGTTTCAATAAGCATACCTCACCTCCCGCAGTTAGACTCCTCTCTCACCCTGTCAAATTCCACGACACTTACTTCCTGGGCGCTGACGTTAGGCAGCACTTTACAGAACATGTCAACCAGATCCGGGTCCAGTTGTGTCCCCGCCACCCGCCTCAGCTCCTCGAGGGCTTCAAGCTTCTTTCTGCCGCCTCGGTAACTGCGGTCTGACGTCATTGCGTCGTAGCAGTCAGCCACGGCGATAATCCGGGCATCCAGGGGGATTTCCTCACCCTTTAAGCCATCCGGGTAGCCGTAACCGTCATATCTTTCATGATGGTGCCTGACTCCCATGCCGATATCATATAAAAACTTGATGCTCTTGACAATGTTCTGTCCGATTATCGGATGATTGCGGATAATATCCCATTCCGGTTCCAACAGCTTTTCTTCTTTGTTTAGAATGCTCTCGCTCACCCCGATCTTGCCCACATCGTGCAGGATTGCGGCATATTTGACAGACTCCACCCGGTCCTCCGCCAGCCTAAGTTCTTCTGCCATGGCTACGGCCAGCCTCGCTACGCGGTCCGAATGGCCCCTGGTGTAACAGTCCTTGGCTTCAATGGCCTGGACCAGGGCCTCAATCGTGGCGAGATAGTTTTCCCGCATGTCCATGTACCGCTGGAAGGAGTGGCGGGAAAGGAGTAAGGGGACGGTGAGCAAGGCGAGTCCAAGGGGGCCGTAGTTTTTAAATATCAAGGCCATTAAAAGACCAAGAGGGGCCAGCGCCAGAAAGTTAGGTATTGACCACCGGATATTACTCAGCCAGATAGACCAAGGCGATTTGCCCAGCATTTTGGCAAGGGCAACTGAAACAATAGTCATGTTGGTAATTACGTAAGTGAGCGCCACACTAATATATACCAAAATTGCTTTTACACTAAATTGAAAGACTGAAACGCCCAAAAAGACCAGTACAACGTGGGCCGCAGCAATTGACAATACGTATTGGGAGCTATTAAATACCCTTTTAAACAGCGGTTGGTCAATTGAAGCTTTGCCAAAGACCAATAAACCTCCCAGAGCTCCTACCGCTAAGGAAATCCCGGAAGGGAATAAGATTACAGAAGAAAAAAAGGTTGCATAACCAACTGTAACATACCCACCTTTGGGCAAAGAAACAGGAAGAGATTCACTAGCAACAGCCAGGGCCCCAAACACTAGCAGTTCAGACACCCTGTTCAAGTTCCACTCTGTACGAAAGACGGCATAAGCAATTACTACTAGGGCCGCTGCCAATATGAAGATAAAGAACCGCTGAAATTCTTTCGGTTGGTTTTTCATGGACTACCTCTAAAGATTGATTGGCCGACCTTTAGTGACAGTTAGATTTTATAGTTTGCGCCACCAGCAAGAACAAGGGTTGCAATAGCAGCCAATACCTTGAACAGTTTGCTCATCGCGGTAAACCTCCTTAAAACTTCATTTTAGGGGTTTAACCGCTTCGCTGTCTTTTTCGCTTCGCTCAAGGAAAATTTCAGCAGTCAGAAAAATCTACTTGTCATTCAGGCCGGCCAAAAGTAAAACTTATACATCCTGGATAAACTTCAGTTTGCGGTTTACCGCGTCCAGGGTGGCCTTGACTACCGCCTCCCGGTCATCATTTTTAACCAGGGCGCAGCCGGCCAGGGGTTCTTCCCCCGCCCCTGTTACCAGGGAAACTGTGACCAGGGCAACCTGGCGCTTGGCAAGCTGGGTCAGGGCCAGGTCTTCCACCACGAACATGCACCCTTCCAAGGTTAGCATATCAAGACACTTGAGGGTGGCATCCACAAATAGGCGCAATTTATTGTAAGAGGAGGCAGGCCCCTGGGCGCTGGCCTCCAGAATTTTTTCACCGGCCAGCAATTCCACTTTAGCTTCGGCCTTGGCGTTGACCGTGCGCAGGGTCACCCCTACCAGTTTGGGCCGCAGGGCTTCCAGAGCAGCAGCCGGTTCGTCTTCTTCTCCTATTTGTGCTACGCTGATTTTTTTGTGATCAACTTGCAAACTGAACTGGGCTTCCAACACCGACTCGATGTCCCTGACTACCTGCTTCGGGTTTCTGCCCGGCCCCGCCAAGACGTGAATTTCCTCTATTTCACCCTCGGAGTTGGCTTTAATCCGGACCGCAGTCACAGATTTGACTTGTTTTATCGCCTGTTCACAGCTAGCTAGAGAAATTGTCTGAGACATGGAAAACCTCCCTAAGAAACCAAAAAAATCCTATTTTGTACTATCTGTTTCGACTCCTTAGGGTCTTTTCCTTCAGTAATACGCGTAAAAGAGGAAATTTTTTCATCTATGCTCTTAAGCAAGAAAATCTATCGGCTAAATAATGACATTTTTAGGCATATACCTATTATATTCGTTGTTAAGCTCAAAAAGTTGTGGGTGGATTTTCCACTTTTTTAATAAAATTAAGCCACCCTGCAGGGTGGCTTAATTTTCTTTAGGTGAAGAATTACCTATTCTCTCTGTCCTTTAAGACTAGCGTTCTGGTTCAATCAGACCATAATTTCCGTCCTTGCGCTTATAAACCACATTCACCTCTTCCGTGTCGGCGTTGGCGAAAACATAGAAGCTGTGGCCGATAAGATTCATCTGCATGATGGCTTCTTCAACGTCCATGGGTTTG
>JAJYNB010000220.1 GCA_021786555.1 Bacillota bacterium
TTGGTTATACGAAGTACTTGGCAGGTTTTTGCCAGCCGATGTAGAAACTTTTCAAGAACCCAGAGTTTTAGGGCGGGGAGGTGAAAGAAATTGGCCCAGATTTTGTCCCAGGTGGAAGCTCAGTTCGCTTCCCTGGGATGGATAAACTTGATTGACATCGCGGTTGTGGCCTTTGTCCTGTACAGGCTGCTGATGCTGATTAAGGGCACCAGGGCGGTACAGCTGTTAAAAGGCCTGGCAGTCCTTCTCATCGTCTCCAATCTGGCCGATTTCTTCAACCTGATTACCGTCAGTTGGGTGCTGCAGAGGGTCTGGCAGATGCTGTTTGTGGCCCTGCCTGTAGTGTTTCAGCCGGAACTGAGGCGTGCTTTGGAGCAGATTGGGCGGGGCAAGCTTTTTACCAAGTCGGGCTTGCTGATGACCAAGCCGGTGAGCGGGCAGGTAATCAATGAAGTGGTGCGGTGTTCCCAGGTTCTGTCGAAAAACAGGATCGGGGCTCTTATTGTGTTTGAGCGGGTCACAGGCATCCAAGAGTGGATAGAAACCGGCATCAAGGTGGACGGAGTCGTTTCATCGGAGTTTCTAATCAATATTTTTGTACCAAAAGCCCCGCTCCATGACGGAGCGGTGATTGTAAACGGCGACCGGATTGCCGCCGCCGGATGCCTCTTGCCCTTGTCGGAGAACCCTAGTTTGAATAAGGAACTGGGTACGAGGCATCGGGCAGCCATAGGTGTGTCGGAGCAGTCCGATGCCCTGGCCCTGGTGGTGTCGGAGGAAACAGGTACGATATCGGTGGCTATTGACGGGTATATCCGGCGCAATCTGGACGATAAGGAATTGCAGGAAATCCTGGAGCGGGAACTGCAGCCGCGGCAGGTTGTCTCAGGTGCTCCTTTCTGGAGGTGGTAGAGTGGAATTTTGGCGCCGTAACTGGGGCTATAAACTAGTTTCTCTTTTTTTGGCCATTCTTTTATGGTTATCGGTCAGCAATCAGATGCGCACAGGAAATGCCCAACAAGTGATTCCCCTCCAGGAAAGAGGGGCGCCCAGCAATCTGGTGGTCACCAGTACACTTTTGAGCACAGTCACGGTCAGGCTGCAGGGTGCGGTAAACCCTTCCCTGGTCAAGGATATGGTAGCCTATGTGGACCTCTCGGGGGCAGTCAAGGGGGAGGAAAGCTACCCGGTTGTAGTTCCGGTTCCCTCTGGGGTTAAGGTGCTAAGTGTTGAGCCCTCCAATGTGACGGTGGACTTGGATGTGCTGAAGGAAAAGGCTTTCCAGGTATCTTTCCAGTCCCAGGGCCAGGCGGGAAGCGGCTATGATGTAGGCAAGCCGATTATCCGGCCTAATATCGTCACAGTGCGCGGGCCGGAAGAAAAGTTGAGCCAGATCAACCAGGTGTTTGTCGAAGTCAATCTGGCCAACGCCACAGACACAATTCAGACCAGCGCAGCGGTCCGGTTTCAGGACGCCTCAGGCAACCCGATTTCCGGCCCGGACCCTACCAGGCCTGTCGTTATGTCCCAGCCCCAGGAAGTAAGCGTGGTTATCCCGGTATATAAGAAGGAGTTGGCATCCCGCACTGTACCGGTCAAGGCCGCCACTAAAGGGAACCCCGCTCCTGGACTGATGGTAAGTCAGATTATCTCGTCCCCGGCGGCTGTGACAATCTTTGGCCCGCCGGACAAGCTGAAAGGGATCGATTCCCTGAACGGCGGTACAGTGGATATTACGGGAGCCAATCAGGATGTGGCGGTGGATATCAAACCGGAAAATTTGGGGCTTCCTACCGGGGTGAGCCTTGAGCCCGGAATTAAAATAAGCGTCATTGTCCGCCTGGGGGCGGCACCTATCCAGCGCACCATTCAAGCTGTGCCGGTGACTGTGAAAAATCTTCCTGCAAATGAACAGGCCGAACTCTCCAGCACAGCCATTGACGTTGCTGTAAAAGGTCCTCCGGATATAGTTAATGCGCTGAAGGCTTCGGACCTGATTCTGTGGGTGGACCTCTCGGGTCTCGGTCCGGGCGAGCAAAGTGTACAGGTCTTTGCTCAACTGCCTTCGGGCGTAGATGCTCCGGACCTGCCTAAAATTACTGTAAATATAAAAGCGCAGTGATAAGGGGAGAATAGCGAGAATCCTGCAGCGCGAGGTTAAATTGCATGAAGCTCTTACTTAACGGTTTTCGGGTTTCCCTGGGCAACGCGGGCAAACCTTTGCCAGACCTGGTGGCCAGGGAACTGGGCGTCGAACGCGGCGCGGTACAGAAACTTGTTATTTTACGCGAATCGGTGGATGCCCGCAAAAGGTTCTCCCTCTCTTTTGTATATAACTTGGAACTGGAGCTTAAACTGGTGCAGCGGCAGCTAAAGCGCCTCTTGGAGCGTAACCCCTCGCTGCGCCCGGCGCCCAGCCGGACGCTGGAAGAAATCAAACCGGGAGAGATACCACTAACCCACCCGCCGGTGGTGGTGGGCTCCGGACCTGCGGGCTATTTTGCGGCTCTGACCTTATCCTCTTACGGCTACAAGCCTCTGTTGTTGGAACGGGGGGACGAGGTGGAAACCAGGACGAAGAAGGTCCGGGAATTCTGGCAGGGCGGTGAATTAGACCCAGAGTCCAATGTCCAGTTTGGGGAAGGGGGTGCGGGGACCTTCTCCGACGGCAAACTTACCACCCGCATTGAGGACAGGCGGATTACCCAGGTGCTGGAAACCTTTGTGGCGAACGGCGCCCCGGCGGAAATCCTTTACAAGCATAAGCCCCATGTGGGTACGGATAAGCTGCGGGGCGTGGTAAAGGGGCTGAGGCGCCAGGTGGAAGAGGCTGGGGGCAGGGTGCGCTTCAGAGCCAAGCTAACGGGACTCCTGGTTGAACAGGGACGGGTCTCAGGAGTCATAATCAATGGCGGGGAAGAAATCCCGGCCCAGGCTGTGATTCTGGCTATCGGGCACAGCGCCCGCGACACCTACGAGATGCTGCATGAACTTGGTGCAGCAATGAAACCAAAATCCTTTGCCATCGGGCTTAGAGTAGAGCACCGTCAGGGCTTTATTGACGAGATACAGTTTGGCGAGCATGCCGGGAACCCCCGCTTGGGTCCTGCAGATTACCAGCTGGCGTATCAGGACACAGAGACTGGCCGGGCCGCCTACGCTTTTTGCATGTGTCCAGGCGGGAAAGTTGTGGCAGCCGCCTCAGAAGCGGGAATGGTTGTCACCAACGGCATGAGCCAATTCGCCCGGGACACGGGTGTTG
>JAJYNB010000269.1 GCA_021786555.1 Bacillota bacterium
GGTTTCAGATTAGGTAATAAACAAAGAAAACAGGGTCGAAGAGGCCTGAAATTTGAGGAGGAAAAAGGAGGAGCGCTTAGATGTTTTTGAATCACTTTGAGTATGTTGCTCCCAACACGCCTGCGGAAACACTGGAACTAGTTGGCCGCCTGGGAAGCAAGGCGAAAATACTCGCCGGCGGCACTGATTTGCTGATTGTGATGAAAACAAAAGCAATTAGTCCGGAGTATCTGATCGACATTAACGGCGTTGAGGAGTTTAAAGGCATTGTTTACGAGGAAGGCAAGGGCGCCGTTATCAGCACAAACACCAAGCTGGCGGATATTCAGTATTCCGAGGAGATTAAGGCAAAATACCCTGCTCTTGCCTATGCCGCAGGTGAAGTGGGTTCCTCTCAGGTAAGGCATATGGCGAGCCTCGGGGGCAACTCCTGCAATGCCTCACCGGCGGCAGAGACCCCGACGCCGCTCGTGGCCTTGGGCGCAAAAGTTACTCTTGAGAGCCTTTCAGGGGAGAGAGAACTGCCCCTGGAAGAATTTATCCTGGGTGTCCGGAAACTTGACCTGGCTGAAGGCGAAATGTTAACAAAATTCACCCTGCCGGAACCGGCGGAGAAATCTGCCTGCCGCTATGCCTATATGGGACGCAGGGATACCATGGAAATAGATTGTGTCAACATGGCGGTAAACATAGAGTTGGATTCTGACGGCGAGACTGTCAAAAACGTCAAGCTGGTAATGGGCTCTGTTTATCCCCGGCCTTTGGTGTCGCAGGAAGTTCCGGCTCTCTTGGTCGGACAGAAGCTCAGCGAGGAACTGATAGAAAAGGCTGCCGCAGCAGCTCAAGGGGAAGCCAAGCCTATTGATGATATCAGGGCCTCGGCTGAGTACAGGCGTGAAATCGTCAAAGTACTGGCCCGCAGGTTGCTGAAAGAAACCTATCAGGCTGCGAAGGGGGTCTAGCTATTGAAAACACTGATTGAATTAGATATAAACGGCAGGATCTATGAAGTGGCAGTTGACGCCAGGGATTTGCTTGTAGACGTAGTCAGGAAAAAGGTAGGCCTTACCGGCACCAAAAAGGGGTGCGGGGAGGGCGACTGCGGCGCCTGCACAGTCTTGATTGATGGCAAGCCGGAGTTGTCCTGTATCAAGCTGGCAATTTCCTGCCAGGGCAAAAAGATCACCACAATCGAAGGCATGGTGCAGGAAGGCGGTGCGCTGCATCCGATTCAGCAGGCCTTTGTCGATCATGGGGCCGTTCAGTGCGGTTTCTGCACACCGGGCATGATCATGTCAGCCAAAGGGCTCCTGGACCGCAACCCCCACCCCACCGAGTATGATATCAAGCATGAAATGAGCGGCAACATTTGCCGCTGCACCGGCTACAAAAAGATTATTGAAGCAGTTGAAGCTGCTGCCGAGGTTTGGTCTAAAGAGGGGGTGAAATAGTGGACCGGAAAGATATCAAGTCGAAGTGGAATCTGACACCGGATGACTGGAATCTCGAAGGGGTACCCGCCTACCAGGATGAGAAAAGATATACCCAGATAGGTAGAAGCGTGCCGCGTGTTGACGCCCCTGGCAAGGTCAAGGGTGAAGCGGTTTATACCGGGGACATGACGCTCCCTGGCATGGTTTATGGGAAAATAAAGCGAAGCACCCAGGCCCACGCCATCATCAAGAAGATAGATTGCAGCAAAGCTCTGGCCTTACCGGGAGTTCTCGCGGTCCTCACAGGAGAGGAAGCTCCCAATAAGTGGGGTATCGTGCCCCAGGCTGCCAACGAGACTGTCCTGGCTGTTGGTAAAGTTCGCTTCTACGGCGAAGGGGTGGCTGCTGTTGCCGCCCTGGATGAAGAAACCGCTGAAGAAGCCCTTGAATTGATTGAAGTGGAATATGAGCCCCTGCCCGTGCTGCTGGACCCGTTTGAATCCATACAGCGCGCCAAAGAAGTGCTGATCCATGAAGACAGTCCGGGAAATATAATGCACCAGGGTGAACAGGTCTACGGCGACGTGGACAAGGCTTTTGCCGAATGTGCCTACGTTTTGGAACGAGAATTCCATACCAACTACCCGCAGCACGGCTTTCTCGAGCCCCATTCGGCCCTGGCTAGTTTCGATCCCCAGAGCGGGCGGCTGCATTTGTGGGCCAGCACCCAGGTTCCCCACTACCTGCACCGCCAGATGTCCATCGTTTTGGAAATCCCCATGAACAAAATCCGTATAACTCTGCCTGCGATTGGCGGCGGCTTCGGCGGTAAAGGTGAAGCAGCCTCATCAGAGTTCGTGGCCTGCCTGCTGTCCAGGAAGGTTGGCAGACCGGTCAAAGTCACCTTTGAGCGCAATGAAGTCTTCTTTACCAACAAAGGCCGGCACCCTGCCCACATGAAAGTGAAGATGGGCCTCGACAAAGACGGTTATATTCAGGCCATAGATTTTGACAACACCTTGGACAAAGGCGCCTATTCCGGCTGGGGCATCGTGGTTTTGTTCTACACCGCCTCAATGATGCACCTGCCCTACAAAGTGCCTAACGCCCGCTTCCGGGGCAGAAGCGTTTACACCAACAAGCCCAGCACCGGGGCCATGCGCGGCCTCGGCGGGGTTCAGCCCAGGTGGGCCATGGAATGTCTCATGGATGAACTGGCCCAGGTGATGGGGATCAGCCCCTACGAACTCAAACTGAAAAACGCCATAGAATCCGGCCACACCTGCATCAACAATATGTTTGTGCCGCACAGCGAGTACAAGAAATGCCTCAAGACAGCGGTAGAAAAATCAGGCTACCTGAAAAAGCACGGCAAGCTCCCTTTCGGCAAGGGCATCGGCATGGCAGGCGGTTATTACATCACCGGTACAGCCTATACTCTCTATCAGAACTACAAGCCTCATACTTCGGTAATGATCAGGGTAGATACTGAGGCCGGTGTTACCCTCCTCTGCGCCGCTGCCGATATCGGTCAGGGCAGCAACACCGTCATGGCCCAGATGGCTGCCGAGGAGCTCGGCGTATATTTCGAAGATGTGCATGTACAGGCGGGAGATACGGAAATAGGAGCCTTTGATTTGGGCAGTTTTGCCAGCCGGCTCACCTACGCCTCAGGCGCTGCCATCAAGATGGCCTGCGTGGAAATCAATCAAAAACTAAAAGAAACCGCTGCAGGCATACTTGGCGTCCGGGCCGATCAATTGGTGATTAACAACCGTGAGATCTACTCCATGTACGAGAGCAAGAAACGCATACCGTGGGA
>JAJYNB010000173.1 GCA_021786555.1 Bacillota bacterium
GGACTTGATGCTGGAGATGGGCATGCACTGCCTGGGCTGCCCGTCAGCCGCTAACGAGAGTGTAGCAGGGGCCGCACGCATGCACGGAATGGAACTGAATAAACTCTTGACTGCCCTAAACGAATTGGAGCTTGGCGCAATGTCGGCGGATACGGCAGCCTTGGCCCAACCCAAGGGCGCAATACTCCAGGCTGACCGGGAAACTTTTGCCGTGGTGCCTCATATTCCCGCAGGAGTATGCACACCGGATGTTTTGCGCAAAATTGCGGATGTAGCTGAGAAATACCAAGCTGCAGCCTTAAAGATTACCTCTGCCCAGCGCATTGCTATCGTCGGCTTGAAGCAGGGCGATGTGGAGAAGGTCTGGGCTGATTTGGGCATGGATCCGGGCCACGCTGCGGGCCTGTGTGTACGCAGCATCAAGGTTTGTCCCGGCACTGCTTTTTGCAAGCGCGGCCTGCAGGATGCCGTAAGCCTCGGACTGGAACTTGATAAACGCTATCACGGCGTTGAACTGCCAGCCAAATTCAAAATCGCAGTTTCCGGCTGTGCCAATAAATGCACCGATGCCGCCAGTGTGGATTTGGGTTTTATGGGTACAGCCACAGGATTCCATGTCTATGCGGGCGGGAACGGCGGGGTGAAACCGCGGGCAGCAGACCTTTTGGCTGAAAACGTTTCACCGGTTCAAACCCTGGAAATCGCGGAGAAGGTAATCAGTTATTTTAAAACCATGGGCAGGCTGGATGAGCGGATTGGACGGATGATTGACCGTATGGGGCTGGAAAGCTTCAAACAGGCGGTCCTTGCTTAGACTTGTGATTGGAGGAAACTCACTTGGGCGGTTTGGAAAACTTTTTGCTCAACGAACTTTCCCGCTTTGGCCTGTGGGCGATTTTTATCGCCATGACGCTGGAGAGCGCCTGCATCCCCATCCCAAGTGAGGTGGTTATGCCCTATGCCGGGATTTTGGTGGCCAGGGGCAACTATTCACTGGTACAGGTTGTCCTGATTGGGTCCCTGGCCAACCTGACCGGATCCGCTCTGGCCTACGCTGTAGGCAGGTACGGGGGCCGTAATTTTATTGAGCGCTACGGGAAATACATCTTTCTGTCACGCAAGCACCTGGCTTTAGCTGATAAGTGGTTTGACCGCCACGGCCAGGCAACAGTATTTGTCTCCAGGCTGCTGCCTGGTGTTCGCACCTTTATTTCACTGCCTGCGGGAATAGGACGCATGAATTTCCTGCGTTTTGCCCTTTATTCTTTCATTGGCTCTCTACCCTGGAACCTGGCCTTGGCTTATGCTGGCATCGTCTTTGCGGACAACTGGCAGGTCATGCAGGGCTATCTGCACCAGGTTAACCTGGTGGTAATCGGATTAATGCTCCTGACGGCACTGCTTATCTGGCAGTGGTGGAGACGGCGCAAAAAATAGGGCTGCCGGAGCAATGAACAGAAAACCCCCAGGTTCGCCTGGGGGTTTTGACGTATCCAGGGTTATAATACGTTTGACGGAAATATTGCCGGACAGTTTCTTTACAAAAAAAGGCTTGCCTGTAACCATGGGGGAACCTGTACAATATGCTAAAGTAGAGGTTTTACAGCTTAACAAAGATGGCGGGTGAGCACAAAGGTGATTATCGGGATTTTTAGTGATGCCCATGGAGATTATCAGGCTATAGAGAAAGCTTTAGGGGCCATGCAGCCTGCCTCCAGGTTATTTTACCTGGGGGACGTCCACGAATTTGACCCTGGGGTAAAAAACTGTATTGACTTGCTGCGGGCCAGGGGTGTGACAGCCGTGAAAGGAAACTGCGACCGGCATGCGGTGATTGGGGACATGGACGGCTCATACCGGGCATGGTTAGCCGCCCTGCCCAGGGAACATAGGGATGGGGACCTGGTTTTTGTGCACGAGCCGAAAGACCCGGAATATGCTTTTGACCGGGAAAGTTTTCATATCTGTTTCTGTGGTCATACCCATCGCTCCTTTTTAATTTCAGCCGAGGGCAGCCAGAAGCTTTTGCCGGGCATGGGCGTGACTCTGGACAGGGAGGCCCGGTACATTGTAGGAATTGGTTCTGTCTCAAGGCCCCGGGCGGCTGAGGCTAAAGTAGCAGCCCTTTATGATACGCAGAGCGGCAGCTTGAATCTGCTTCAACTTTAGGACGTCAAAAAACTGTGTCCAGAGTCGCCGCCTGGCCTTAGCAAAGCCGGCGCAGGGGACCTATACCCGGGGCCCAAAACGCAAAAAACAAGCCGTTAGCGTTGTTTACGCCAACGGCTTGTTTGTGACTTGATGGCTAAGCCCTTTTCCTAGTTGTTTTTGGCTCCGTCCTGAATCCAGTTCCTGATAGTCTGGATCTGGTCCTTGCTGAGGGGCGTCTGGCCCAAAGGCATTTGGGGCTGGACTTTCCCCTCCAGCTTGAGAATCAGTTTGGATCCCTCCGGATTGCCGGGCACCACGTTCTGTTTTACTACGCCGGCGTAGCTGTCCAGGGCGTAGTTGCCGCTGGAGCTGCTATGGCAGCTGATACATTTACTCTGGAAAATAGGCGCGATATTGTTGGCATAGCTGGGGTGAAGCACTACGGCGTTGGGCAAGGGCTTGGGTACGGACTCCATCCCCTGGTAGGTAAGAAATATCAGTCCCAGGACAACTACCAGGGCTCCGCTCAGAGCCAGCGGGCGCTTCCGCTTCAACCGGCTGGGATTGCGGTCCAGCCAAGGCAGGCCGAACAGAACCACGATAAAGACCAGGGGCAGGCCCACCATGGCGATGACGTCAAACTTACCGGGGAAGTATTTGAGAAGTTGATAGACCCCAAAGAAATACCAGGCCGGCTGGGGAATATAGTGGTTCTGGTTCAGGGCATCGGCTGGATTCCCCAATCCTTTGGGTAAAATTCCCGCCAGCACCCATAAGGCAATTACCACCACCATGACCACCAGGGTCATGCGAAAAGCCACATTGGGCCAAAAAGGAATAGATTTGCCTGTAACATCTTCACCCCGGTGGTGGGCTTCCGCCAGTTCATCGGTGGAAGCCATACCTTGGCGCAAGACAAAGAAAAAGTGCGGCAGGAAAGCCAGCAGGATGAGAGCCGGCAGGACCAACATGTGA
The DNA here is from genome assembly GCA_021786555.1 of Bacillota bacterium. Taxonomy (GTDB): domain Bacteria; phylum Bacillota; class Desulfitobacteriia; order Desulfitobacteriales; family JAJXUE01; genus JAJZPO01. The sequence continues at coordinate 3,127 of JAJYNB010000173.1, forward strand.
ATCGAATAAAACCGGGTAAGGGTGGCTCCGGTCACCACTGTCCCGTCCCGCATCAGGCGCAGCAGGAAGTTGCCGATTCCAGGGACATATCCGGCCATGGCTGTCCCTACAGTGGTGGCCCAGTACCCT
>JAJYNB010000245.1 GCA_021786555.1 Bacillota bacterium
CTCTGTTCCTGGTGTCTGCTCCCTACGTTACGGGTGCGGTGCTGGATATTAACGGGGGATTTCATATTTAGAGGGTGGACATGGTGAGGAGGTCAGGGGGTCTTAAAAATAACCTGATGACATGTCAATTCCAGATCGATTTTATGAGGGGGGTGAGGCTGATTTCTGGCTAAGGCGGGAAGAAAAACAGGGAAAAACCGGCAAGCGTTTAAGCCCAGGAGATGTTTTTGGTTGTTGAGTGCGTAAAACAGGGGTTACAAATTGGAGGTGTATGGCGTGGAAGTATTAGGCATTTTATTAAGCCTCGGACTATTAATGTTTATGGCGTATCGCGGATTTTCGGTAATTTTCTTTGCCCCGGTGTTTGCCCTGCTGGCGGCGGTGTTCTCAGGGATGGCCCTGGCGCCCACCTATACGGAAATTTATCTGCCCAACTTAGCCAATTATGTTAAAGTATACTTTCCCTTCTTTTTGCTTGGCGCCGTGTTCGGCAAGGTGATGGAGGAGTCCGGCGCAGCCAAGGCTATCGCCAAGGCCATCGTGAGCAAATTGGGTACTAAACAGGCCATGCTGGCAGTGGTCCTATCGGCGGCCATCCTTACTTACGGGGGTGTAAGCCTGTTCGTAGTGGCTTTTGCAGTTTACCCTTTTGCCGCATCTATCTTTAAAGAAGCTGGCATCCCCAAGCGCCTGCTGCCTGCAACCATCGCCTTGGGGGCGTTTACCTTCACCATGGATGCCCTGCCGGGGACGCCCCAGATCCAAAACTCCATTCCGATGAAATTCTTTAACACTGACCTGTATGCGGCTCCCGTATTTGGTACTCTCGGCGCAATCATTGTATTTGTAGGCGGCATGCTCTATCTGGAATGGCGCAAGCGCAAAGCCATAGCGGCCGGAGAAGGATATGGAGACCATACCTTGCAGGAATCGGAAATTATCGATGATGTCAATCTGCCCAATCCATGGCTCTCTACTGTGCCTTTGATCTCGGTATTGGTTGTAACCCTGATCCTGCAGAAAATGGTTTTCCCGCACTGGAACATCACAGCCTGGGCCGTCCAGGCCCCGTACAAGATGGATAAGGCGGGCATTCTCGGAACCATGAACAACTGGGCACTGATGATAGCTTTACTCATCGGAATTGGCCTGGCCTTCATCATCAATCCCAAACGGATCAAGGGCAACGTAGCCAAAGCTATCAATGCCGGGGCCATAGGTTCCCTGCTGGCGGTACTGAACACTGCTTCTGAAGTGGGCTTCGGCAACGTCATCAAATCCCTGCCCGGCTTCAACTCCATCGCCCATGCCCTGATGAGCATCAAGGGAGGCGGCAGTCCGCTTCTCTCTGAGGCTGTCACCGTTAATACCCTGGCAGGTGTAACGGGGTCTGCATCAGGCGGCATGAGCATAGCCCTGGACACCTTCGGCAAACAATACCTGGAGTGGGGCCAGCGTGCCGGAGTCAGTCCGGAACTGCTGCACAGGGTCGCTTCCATGGCCTCAGGCGGCATGGACACCCTGCCCCACAACGGCGCCGTCATAACCCTGCTGGGTATCGCCGGCCTGACCCATAAGCAGTCCTACAAAGATATCTTCGCCATTACAGTGATTAAGACCTTGACAGTATTCCTGCTGATATTTGCCCAAAGCATCATCCACTTCGTCTAGGACACGGGGACGGTTCTGATGTCCTTGCGAATATTGACTAGCCAAGAGGTTTCTCTTGGCTATTTTGTCGAAACGAACCAGTCAGTTCTCCAAACTAAACAGTGAATCAGTGAATCGGGGTAAACAAGAACACCGTTAGCAGGGTAAACAAACTGAGAGGCCGTTCAGCTACAAAGACCTTACAGCTGGGTTTAACAAGGAAATGATTATTTGGGGGACCTGTCAGAGCTTACAGGCCCAATCCGACTAGTTTTTACACGTTTTGCTAGGACGTCAGAACCGTCCCCGTGTCCTAGTTTGACACTCCTGGCAAATGGACATATAATAGATAAATAGTTTAAGATATTCCCGATGAGGGAGAGGAGTAGAATCCAGCGCTCGGAAGAGAGGGGAGCCCGGTGGCTGTAAGGTTCCCTGGGGTTAAGCGGGTTCGAAGGTCGCTCCCGAGGGCTGCAGGTGAAAGTCTGAGTAGCCTGCGGCGGGTCAGCCCGGTATAGCTTCGAGTGCCGCAGCGCAGCGGAATTTAGGTGGTACCGCGGAAGAGAGCCTTTCGTCCTTTTTTGGACGGGGCTTTTTTGTTTGTGGGGAGTCAGAATTCAGAATTCAGAATTCAGAATTTAGGAGCCAGACTTGTGAGGCTTCGTGGCTTTGCCGATGAATGAGACAGAGCCCGTAAGCTTGAGACACGCTTAATCCATTTTGAATTCTGACTCCTGACTCCTGAATTCTGCTCCCGGACCCGGCCAGCGAGTGATTGAAGGAGGTATTGTTTTATGTCGGAGAAGATGTCTACAGTTTACGAGCCGGGTACGGTTGAGGCCAAGTGGTACCAGTATTGGCTGGATAACAACTATTTCCGGGCTGAAGTGGAAAAGGACAAAAAGCCTTTCAGCATCGTCATGCCCCCGCCAAACGTTACAGGTTCGCTGCACCTGGGCCATGCCATGGACAATACGCTGCAGGATATCCTGACACGCTGGCGCAGGATGCAGGGGTACAACACTTTGTGGATGCCCGGCACCGACCATGCGGGAATCGCCACCCAGGCCAAGGTGGAAGAACAGTTGGCCAAAGAAGGGACAAATAAATATAACCTGGGCCGGGAGAAGTTCCTGGAACGGGTGTGGGATTGGAAACACCAGTACGGCAGCCGGATTACCAGTCAGCTGAAGCGCCTGGGAGCCTCCTGCGACTGGTCGCGGGAACGCTTTACCATGGACGAGGGCTGCTCGGAAGCGGTAAAGGAAGTTTTTATCGGCCTCTATAATAAGGGCCTTATCTACCGCGGCAACTACATCATCAACTGGTGTCCCAAATGCCAGACCACCATCTCCGACATTGAGGTGGAGCACGAGGAAAAGGAAGGAAACCTCTACCACCTGCGTTACCCTCTGAAAGATGGCAGCGGATATTTGGAAGTGGCCACCACCCGGCCTGAGACCATGTTAGGAGACACGGCGGTAGCCGTACACCCCTTGGATGAGCGGTACAAAAACATCATAGGGGAAACCCTGATCCTGCCTTTGGTGGGGCGGGAGATTCCGGTTATCGCGGACGCAGCGGTGGAGATGGAGTTT
>JAJYNB010000341.1 GCA_021786555.1 Bacillota bacterium
CAGCCGTGCATCTGCAGGGGCAAAGGCTTTTGCTGCAAGACGGAGACACAGGTCAGGGTGGCGAACAGGATACCCTCGGTCCGGTATTTCGCACCGCATGCCTTTGCAACAACGCAGCCTTTAAGGGGAGTGGAGAGTCCGAGGCAGAGGGAGACAGCACCGAGTGCGCTCTGCTTTTGGGGGCAGTCAAGGCCGGGTTTCCGGCGCTAAAATACCTGAGGGAGTTTACCAGGTTGGGAGAGGTTCCGTTTAGTTCCGAGTCTATGTATATGGCAGTTACCGGCCGCGATCGGGCGGGGAGGAAGTGGGCTTATCTTAAGGGGGTACCTGACCTTGTGCTGGAGAAGTGTACCCAGGTCAGGCTTGGCGCTGAGGTTCAAGCCTTGACTCCGAAGGAGCGTGAAAGGCTCAGAGTAGTCGCAGAAGACATGGCCAGCCGAGCTTTGCGGGTGCTGGTTGCCTATGCTAAACCCTGCCCTGGGAACAGTTCCCCTGCGCCTCGCCCACTGGGTGACGGTGTTGGCCTGGTCCGGTTTGGGTTGGCTGGCAGATGAGGGGATGAATACCGCAGTGTTTTACCTGAACCAGATCCGGTTAAAGGAAACATAGCCCAAAAGATTACTGCCTGTTTCCTTTGATTTCTGCTTAATGTAACTAAGGCATTCACGCAGAAATGCTTCCCACAGCGCAACTACTCCCTGTTTGTGCTCGCTTTGCAGCAGGGGCAGGCTGCTGTCTAAAGCTTCTTTTATCAGGCTTAGAGCCTGGGACATCTTCGATCGGATGTCCGATAAACTCTCTGGGTTCAATCCAATCAACCCCCAATAGTTATGTTTTTTTATTAATTCCAACCACCCCGGGTTCTTATGCTGGAATTTTATCCTTTAACGGCCGTCCTTGCCAAAGTACAACTGACAAAAAATCAGAGTGTCTCCCAGCACTCTGATTTTTTGCTTGCTCTGTTGTCGGGCCGGACTTTATCCGGCCGCGCCGCCTGGGGTTTAATGCTGCCCGCAGTCTGTGCCTGCAGTGTGAACATGGGGTTATTGCAGGAGGTCTATTTCCGGCTGGTCCTTGTCTCCCGAATCGTGCAGCTCTGGGTCGGCAGAATCTTTGGTGCGGGATACGAAGGAGCGGGCGCGGTCTGCCAGCGACATCCCTTCCTCTAAAGAGCGGACCGCCACAGAATGGAGGTTGTTCCTGGCAGAGGGCCACACCAGGTAGGCCAATAGAGCAGCCCCCAGACCGTAAAGAAATCCTCTGCGCTGTCCAGTGTTTAAGCTTCCTATCATGCGTCCCCACAGGCCTGTGCCCGCGCTGTTGGTATTTAGGTTCTGCATAACCTGTTCCAAGGGAACTCCTTGTTCCCTGGCTTCCATGGCAATGGACTGGGCAATATCGCGTATATAAGGATTGGGGCTGCGGCGGCTTTCCATTTTCCTTATCTGGTCCAGTTCTTTTCTTATATCTGACCTGACATTGTCCAGGCTGTTATAACGCTGGTCAATCATACGGTTTAGCTTGCGGTCGGAGAGGATTTGACCGTAGCCGTAGGTATCTGCCATACGGGCTGAACGCATGCCTTCCATCTCGGAAAGCAGTTCTGTTTTTATGCTTTCAATTATGTTGCGGTCGTGGGAACTCCAGCCAGGTATGGAGCCAGGATACGTCCGAGGCCTCGGCACAGGATGTGGGTATTCCTGCATCTCATCCTCCAAATCCTGCAAAACCTCTCTCTTAATCCTGTCCACCTCCGGGCGGCTGAGTCCGGAATTGTACGGTCTGCTCAAGGGGTAATAATCGGCATAATAGCTCGACTGGGGCTGGTACATGTAACCGTCGGGATACCCAGCGTGGTTCCGGCGCTGAATCTCTGCCAGAACTTCCTGCTTGATATCCTGCTTAAGCGCTTGTCTTGTTGCTTGCACGGGAATTCCCCCTCTCTGGAGTTTATTGTTCCATGTTTCCCGGTTGGGCCTGTAGTTGCATCAGGACTTCCTGCTTAACCGCGTTAACCATAGCCGGGTCGTGCAAGCGGTAGTGCCGGTGCTGCTTCCGGCGGGAGTGCTCCATCTCCTCCCGGCCTTCCTGGGCATTTTCCATCTGAGCCACGACTTCCCTTTTCACTGCCTGCACCAGGGAAGGGTCAGGATAGGGATAAGCAATAGAATTATGGCGGTAAGGATAGCTTGACTGTGCTGTTTCGCCAGGCTCTTGCTCCGCTTCCAACTGGTTCAGCACGTCCTGCTTTACTGCTTCCACCAGGGCCCTGTCGGGGTATGGTGCCTGGCGCTGGAACTGTCCGGTCCAATGCCGGGTTTCCAATTCGGCCAGTACATCTTGTTTCACAGCATCCACCAGAGCACGGTTTTCATACTGGCGGGGACGAGGCTCGGGCTGCCCATACCCAACTGAATACACACTGTAGTTTCTCTGTTGCAAATCTGCGAGGATTTCACGCTTGATATCCTCAGCCAGGGCTTGTCTTGTGGACTTCCACTGCATCAGGAGACCTCCCTAAGTCAAAGCTTGTTTATATGTGATAGTTTGAAACAGACTTCCTAATTTATACATAATTGCAAAATATTTTTCCTTTCTCTGTATAAGGAAGCCTGGCAGGTGGGATTAATAAGGAAAACCTGCGGGAGGCTACCTGGACTTAATGCTCGACTTTAACCCGCCCGGCGGGGGCGGAATTTAAAAAGTTATCCAACCATGGTATAAAATGCTAAGCCCATGGCGCACACTGAATTGAGACTCCAAGACTGGAAAGGGTGAATCTCTTGCGGCAACCGCCTCAAGCTCTGGTAGACAGCATTAAAGACGAAATCCTCATGGACTTACGCCGCACCCGGGCCAGGGGCTGGCCGCCAGGGCCCGGAACTGCCCCTTTTGACCGGACCCTGGCGGAGTCAGTTAAACAACAGGTGCTGCAGCAAATAGAGGGTAACCTGAGAGCAAGGGGCACCTATACCTCAACAAATCTTGACCGGGATGTAGAGGAGATAGCCAAAGCTATAGTGGAGGAAACCCTCAACCGGAGCATAAATCCAGGAGCCGGGTTCAGACCTGATACTGGGCCGGGAAACTGGCAGCAGCGCCTGTCTAACGGCATGAATGACGGTCAGCTTAAAGGTTTACTCTATGGCTTAGGCACAGCTGCTTTGGCAACCCTGCTGCTGCCTTCTATAGGCAAAAAACTGCACTCGGTGGTGACCAAAACAGCGGAGGAGGGGCAGTTCCGGG
>JAJYNB010000340.1 GCA_021786555.1 Bacillota bacterium
CGATCTGCGGAGGGGGGCAGGGGTATCATATACTTGCCTGGCGCCGCCCCCACTAGCGGCCAGGCCGTTGAAAAGCTTCGTCCAGCTTCGTCACCGGGCCGCCCGGCATCCTCAGCGTACGTCCAGTACGCCTCCGGTGCCGGGCGGCCCGGTTCCTTGCTATACTCGCTTTTGAACGGCCTGGCTGAAATACTGTCGGGTTGGGGAAGGACTGGTTTCCGCGGGGCGGAAACGGTCCTTTCTTGCATATGCTGGGAGTGGGTGAGTCAGTTGGGGACGGTTCTTTGGTGACTCACTTTTGTGGTGTTTGCGGCAAGATTTTGGGGTGGTTGGTGGGGGGGCAGGAATTTGGGGGAAGGTGGTTGAACCATTGCCTTAGAAAGATTCTCAGGTGGAAACAGGCAGCTGGGCTTTTTTTACAAACTGGGGGGTGCATCGGTGTTGGCGGGGATGGTTCCGGAGGAAGAGGCCAAGCAACAGGTGAGGGCGATGGGCAAAATGCTGGCTGCGCTTTACAGTCATTTTGCCCGGGAAATTGTTGTCGAGTTGGGGGAGGAAAAGGGAGAAGAGTTGATATTGAAGGCAGTAAGGGCTTACCCACTTGCTGGACGGGCAGCCTTGCTGCGAGCAGGTGTGCAGGGTAAAGAAAAATTGAGGGGAGGCGCGAGTCAGTGGATGCTGCAGGTTTAACCGGGTATATCAAAGAGAAAGCGCTGCAGTACGGGGCGGACCTGGTGGGGATTGCGGATTTGAACCGGGTTGCCGGGATCCCCACCCTGCCGCAGGGGTTGTTGGAACCCTATGCCAGGGCGGTAGTGATTGCCGGAGAGATTTCGCCTGATGTTTTTGCCCAGATTCAAGGGGAACCGACCCCCCTGTATGCTCACCATTATCTTTACGTAAATCAGTCTCTTGACCATGCCAATCTGCTGCTGCAGCGCGAGCTTCTGCGGAGCGGTTACCGTGCTCTGGCCCTGCCCGCTTCTCAGATCTTAGATGACAAGGAGTGGATGGGTCATGTTTCCCACAAGGCTATGGCTAAAGCGGCGGGTTTGGGCTGGCAGGGCAAAAGCCTGCTGTTAGTCACACCAAAATATGGTCCCCGGGTCCGGTTAGCAACCCTGTTAACCGATGCCCCCCTGGTGCCGGATCCGCAGATCCCCAACCGCTGCGGCAAATGTGACAAGTGCCGGGAAGCATGTCCTGTGGGCGCTATCCGAGGGGTTAGCTGGGAGGATCATCCTGAGAGCCGGGAATATGCTCTGGACTTTGGGAAATGTGTGAAAAAATTAACTCAGGACTTTGCCAAAAGGCCAGAAATCGGTAAACCAATCTGCGGTGTTTGCATCAAGGCCTGCCCCTGGGGCGCGAGAAAAAAATAAGGAGGCGGGTAAGCACCAAAGACTTACCCGCCGTAATCCTATTTCTTATGCCTTGGCTTTGCTTTTGGCGCCACCGGGGTCATTGCTGCGATCTTTTAACCATTTGGCCAGTTTGGGGGCAATCTCCTTCTGTGACTTGGAGCTGACATACATGCCTATGTGCCCTACCGGGAAGGAGAAGGTTTCTTTGTCCTCACTGGAAACCAGGTCACTCAAGGGTTTGCTGGCAGCCGGCGGCACCAGGTGGTCGTATTCGGCGTATACATTGAGGAGAGGCATGGTAATGTTTTTTAAGTCTACCTGCCTGCCGCCTATTTCCAGGGTGCCTTTGACCAGTTTATTGCCCTGGTAAAGTTCCTTAACAAACTGGCGCAGGGCTTCGCCGGCCTGGCCGGGGCTGTCGAAGATCCACTTTTCCATGCGGATAAAGTTTTCCACCACTTCAGGATTGTCCAGGTTGCCCATTAGTCCTACGTATTTGTCGAGCATCAGCTGAAAAGGCTTAAGCAAATTGTAGCCACTGTTCATAAACCACCCGGGCACAACACCGTAGGCATCGACAATGTTGTCTATATTTAACTTTTTGCCCCAGACAAAGAGCAGACCGTCGTTATTAGCAAACTCGACCGGAGTCACCATGGTTACGAGGTTTTTAATCTTCTCAGGGTAAAGGGAAGTGTAGATGACCGAAAAAGTTCCTCCCTGGCAGACTCCGACCAAATTAATTTGGGTCCTGCCGGCAGCACGCAAAACAAAGTCTACAGCACTGTTGATGTAATCATCCACATAGTCCTCCATGGTTAAGTAGCGGTCTTCCGGCCCAGGATAGCCCCAGTCAATAATATACAAGTCCAGGCCCTGCTCCAGCAGGGTTTTTATTACGCTGCGGTCTGCCTGCAGGTCCATCATATACTGGCGGTTTACCAGGGCGTAAACTATGAGAGTTGGCACAGTCAGAGGTTTTTTGACCACGGGCTTGTAATGGTAAAGTTTCATTTTGTCTTCCTGGTAAACCAAGTCCTTAGCGGTGGCATCGGATTCAGTGTTTTTGAGGTTCAGGACGATGTCCATACCCTGGAGCAGTTTCTTTTGCGTTTCAACCATTTCCTTTAGAGATTGTTCCAGATCCACGCCGAAGAGTGACTTACTCATAACTTATTCCCCCCCAACCTCTTCCAGCGAGGAGATCCTTCGTTTGAGATTCCTCACTTCTTTCTTCAAATCATAGAGGGTTTTGTACAGATCGTTCATCTCGCTTTTGAGCGGAACAGGCATCTGTTTGAAAAACTCCTCCAGCAGGGAATCCTGGTTTTTCTTAAATACTACGCCGGCATCCACAACTTGTGACAACAACTTGGCGAAATCCTCCGTGCCAAAGAGCTGCTGATAGGCTTCTTCGCTGGTTTTCCACCAGAGTTCGTAAAACTCTTTAAATGTTTTGGGTTGGGCGTCCTGTTCGATCATTTCCTGGTATTTTTGGAGCAGGGTCTCCATGCTTTCCGTCCCCACCCGGTAAATTGTGGCCGAAAACTCGGAAAGCACATTCATGTAGTCCATGAATTTATCCATGTTTTTCGACAGCTTGTCGGCGAGTTCACGGTTCATCCCGATATTGGGGGCCCGGAACAGTTGGGCAAAGGTAGTTTCGTAATTTTTCTGCCAGTTCTTGACGAAATCCATATAAGCGTCCTTGTTGCCGGTTAAGCCTTTGAGCAGCATTGTTTGCATGTCGCCGAAGGTCTCCGCCCAGGGGTTAACTAACTTGTTAGCGGTGTTGACGTACATCTGAAAAATTTCCTGGGGATCTTTGAAGAAGGCCTGGAGTGATTCCGGCAGGAAACCCGGCACGAAATATTACGAAAC
>JAJYNB010000409.1 GCA_021786555.1 Bacillota bacterium
CTGGAAAAGCCTCAGTATCCAACCATATTATGACCTCCTTTCAATTCTTGGACCATGCATTTTGGCTAAAACACCAATCCAAGAGCTATTAGCAGCAGAATTACGATTACTACAGCCGCAATGCCCCCCCAAAAAAAACCTCCGCCACCTGCTGCAGCAAATGCCATATTAAATGCGACCCCCTCTCTGCCATTTTATGGTACGTCATGCTCCATAATATGGTAATGGGGGGCGGATGGTTAAACCGCCCTGAAGTTTAGGTGAAATAAGTTGCACCATAGAACTCAGCCGTTAAACCGGCATAATGGAAGATACGCCGGAAACAGTGGCAGTTTTCAAGGTGTCCGGAATATCTTGTTAGCAGAGATTCTCCCGCAACGAGCGGGTAAAGGAAAGGGGGCGCTGCAGTGGATAAATTGAGGGGAGATGCAGGATCTGTCCAACACGATGTACAGTGCCCGAATTGCAAGATGATAATCTACAAACCGGTTTGTACGACCGACGGCAAAAGCCTTTTTGTGGAGTGCCCGTATTGTACAGAAGAGTTTGAGCTTTCCCCTGAAAATAGGGGGGCGATATAGACGTTTCCTGTCAGGGAAGAGATTAGCAGAGGAAGCGGGGGGATGTCATCCCCCCGCTTTTCCCAGTAAGAAACTCAGTATCAATACAGCAAGGACGTAGGATGTAATGACCACATAAACAAAGTCCCGCTGATAGAAAAACAGCACCACCGATGCCGCAACCCGAAATATCGGAGTCAATATCAGGAGAAGCAGGCCGGCGTAAATAACAGCATACGGTTGTCCGAGCAGCAAGTTATGCCAGATTTGCTGGAAAGTATGCAAGGTCCCGGAAGAGTAAGCGGCCGGGGTCTTCAGCAGCAGCAATGCCAAGCCGACGGCAATAACTGCTCCGCTTAATAAAACGCCTATGCGCAAAGATTTGCCGATAAATAATTCCATAGAAACCAATTGTTCTTCCCGAGTAGCTTTGTTTGTGCTTGAGGATGCCATCTTGCTTACCCCCTGATTCCCTTTAAGAACATCTCGATAGAGATGAACAAAAGTACCGGTACAAAGATTTTGCGTATAGTTGAGCTTTTAACGTGCCCCAGCATCCCGCTCCCTACTGTGGCCCCGATCAGCACTCCTAAAGCAACCGGAGCAGCTACAACCGGGTCGATGTCTCCCTTGGCTAAGTAGACACCCGCACTGGCTGCTGCAGTAACGCCAATCATAAAGTTACTGGTGGCAGTGGAGACCTTCATGGGTAAGCGCATAGCCATGTCCATGGCCATGACTTTGAAGGCGCCGTTGCCAATTCCCAAGAGAGCGGAAAGCACGCCGGCGATGTACATCAGGCCAAAGCCTTGGTAAACACCTGCGCTCTGATAAGCCACTGAGCGGCCTAAAACGTTGTCGTAATAGGCGCCTTTGAGCCCAAGCTTTTCTGCCAGCGGGTGAGCGACCACGCCCTCCGGCAATTCCACATTGGCCTTGCGAAACATCATTATGGCTGAGTAGAGCATCAGCAGGGCAAACAGGATGAAAAGGTACTGCCCTTTAAGCAGGCCGGCAAGATAGGCCCCGGAGATGGCGCCGGTGGTGGTGGCCATTTCCAGGAACATGCCGGCCCTGATGTTGGTAATATGGTCGCGAACGTAGACAGCCGCCGCGCCGCTGGAAGTGGCAATGACAGAAATAATGCTGGCCCCAATGGCGCTTTTAATCGGCAGGTGCAGCACCAGGGTAAGGGCGGGGACGATAAAAATGCCTCCGCCCAGACCAAGCAGGGATCCTAAAAAACCGAAAGCCAGGGACATGCCAAAGGTTATGAGAGTAAAAGCTACAGGATCCATGGGTTTAACTCCTTTGTGTGAGATTACCTTAAAACGTGGCGGAAATATTTTTTTTAACCAGAGGAGAGGACTAACCAGGGTGACGGACTTCCAGGCCGACTTTGACCACCTCCCCGGTTGGAGAATTATTATATACAGTTAACAGGAATTTTGAACGGTCCCCTCGGATAACTCGCTTTTGCAGACAGAAAGGAACACTGTCAGCGTAGAAAGTCCGTTCTACCAATAAAGCAGGCACACCCGTACTGACTCCTAATTGCGCAGCCTCAAACCCGCTGGTTAGGACGGGCTCGATGGATGTGGCAGAATGAGTCAGCGAAAAATTGCCTTGGAGTTGGAGATACTCCATCACGGCCAGGGTCTGTAAATCTTGCTCCAGTAAATCAGGGGCCAAGTGGCAGGGGATATAAAGAGTCTCCAAGGCTAACGGTTCATCATTCACCAGGCGGATGCGGAACAAGCGGAATGTTTGCATCGAAGTGGTCAAAGCAAGTATTTTGGCGATGCGTTCAGGTGTGTTTTCTTCGATAAATGCTTCGATTATGGTTGAACTTGGTTCAAAGCCTTGTTCTGCCACCTGACGGACGAAGCTGGGCTCTCCTATCAGGTTTTGGGTGATTTTTGCTTTGCTGATAAAGGTGCCGCGACCCTGTTTTCTGATGACGAGTCCTTCTCTCGCCAATTCACTCAATGCCTGTCTTACAGTGGCCCGGCTAACGCCGTACTCCTCCATCAGCAGTCTTTCTGAAGGTATTTCCTGCCCTTCCGCCCAGCCGCCGCTTTTAAGCATCTCCCGCAAGATTTCTTTCAGTTGGTAATATAGAGGAACAACGCTGTCTGCATCAAGTTTCATGCCTTATCTCCCAATCGCCCCAATAATTGTCCGGTTGTTCGTACCAGTAAAACTAAAGGATTACCTTCGCCGCGAATCCGGATAAATCCTGCTACCAGTTAATTAATTCTATTCGCTGGCAAGAGAAAGGGCCCTTTGGACTCATGGGTACCTCCGGTCTTAATACGGGTCCGCAGCTGGCCGGAAAAGTCCTCCGGATTCGTAGGTTCGGGAATGGGCCTGCCTAACTCGAGGCTGGTTTCTATCCACGCCCTTTTTGCATCATTCAGGTTTGTCAGGGCTTCCTCGTAAGATTCACCGTCCGACATGCAGCCCGGCAGCTGGGAAATTTCTGCGAACCAGCCGCCTCCTTCCTCCTCAGAGAGTTTTCTAAGCTTTATTTCATAATCCAAATTCATGTAATACTCCAGGTCTTTCATTCGTCATCACTCCTGTCGGCTTCTATTTTGCGGATAGCATCCAAGGCCTTTTTGACATAGATCGCTTTAAATGGTATCATATATGGAACCACTAGACAAGAAAGGTTATTCAC
>JAJYNB010000047.1 GCA_021786555.1 Bacillota bacterium
GTCCTTTGATAGATTCGAAAATATAGAGAGGCACAAACCCTTGCCAAGCGGGTTTGTGCCTCTATCTTTTCAGTGCAACTATTCGCCATGAATTGTTGAAATTTGCAGGATTAACAGAAAAGTTCGGCTTTAAAACTGCTCCAAACGTAGGGACATATTATGGCCGGATGTACCAAGCTCGTTATCTGAGTGGCATTGTAGCTGGCAAGATGACGAAGAGTAACGTTCTGGGCTATGTTGCGGCCCAACCGATTTCGAAGGTCATCCGCGGCATTAACGCCTTCACTTTGGGAGCTCAATCGGTTAATCCTAATGTACAGGTAAAAGTTGTTTGGACTAACACTTGGTATGATCCTGCCGCTGAGAAGGAAGCAGCCAAGAGCTTACTGACAGCAGGAGCAGATATCATTACCCAGGAACAAGATACACCTTCTGCCCAGCAGGCTGCTCAAGATGCCGGCAAGTATGGAATTGGCTTCAGTAGCGACATGAAGGCGTATGCCCCTAAGGCTGAACTGACGGCTCCGATTTGGAACTGGGGACCGTACTATGCTAAGGTGGTTGAAGCAGTTAAAAACGGCACTTGGAAGACTGGTCAAGATTGGCCGTCCATTCAAAGCGGCATTGTCGACCTGGCGCCTTATGGCGACATGGTCCCGCAAGATGTCCGAACCCTTGTAGACCAAAAGAAACAAGACCTGGCAAATGGCAAATTTGACGTTTTCTGGGGTCCGATTAAGGCCCAAGACGGTCAAACTAAAGTGGCAGAAGGTCAAAAAATGAGTGACGACGATATGCTCAATATGAACTGGTTTGTTAAGGGTGTTGTAGGAACTATTCCAAAATAAATCTTTTGGCTTTTACCACACATAAATACCGGGGGGCTGCGAAAGCCCCCTTCTCTACTGTTACTATGAAATCCGACAGTGTTTTTCTGATTGCAGGGATGTAGAATCCCGTATTTGGAGGATTAAAATGTCAGCACCTCTGGTGGAGATGAAAAACATTACAAAAAAGTTCCCCGGTGTGATTGCCAATTCCGGGGCTAATCTAGTGGTGCAGGCTGGAGAGATTCACGCCTTACTCGGGGAAAATGGAGCAGGTAAAAGCACCTTAATGAGCGTGCTAACCGGCCTGTACAAACCCGATGAAGGAGATATTTATCTTTCAGGTGAAAAAATCGCTTTCCGGTCACCTAAAGATGCTATTAAAGCGGGTATAGGAATGGTGCACCAGCACTTTCGATTAGTCGCTCCTTTTACAGTGACGGAAAATGTGGCTTTGGGCCTGACTGGTGGCTTTCGGATCAATCTTGACAAGCTAGCAAAAGAAATCTCCGCTTTGTCGCATGACTATGGTTTGCAACTTGATCCAGAGGCTCGCATCTGGCAATTGTCCGTGGGTGAGCAGCAGCGCGTAGAAATTATCAAATTGCTTTACCGCAAAACGAAGATTCTGATATTGGATGAACCAACTGCTGTGTTGACCCCGCAGGAAGCGCATGATTTATACGCTACTTTGCGGCGGATGGCGCAGGAAGGTTGTGCAGTTATCTTCATTACACACAAGCTCCAGGAAGTAATGGATGCCGCTGACACCATTACGATTCTAAGGGGCGGATGTACTATCGCAACCATGTCCAAAAAGGATACTGATACAAAACAACTTGTTCAGTTAATGGTAGGGAGGGAAATCGAGCATAAGAGCGGGGTAATCGGCGGGGAAATTAAGGGTAATACGATTCTGCAGATTGATTCAGTTCATGCGCTGAACGATAAGGGGCTGCCGGCTTTGAAGGATGTTTCCTTGTCCATTGCGGCAGGGGAAATTTTCGGCATTGCAGCGGTTGCCGGTAATGGGCAACGAGAATTGGCAGAAGTGATTACCGGGTTGCGGCCGTATCACTCCGGCAGTATTAGCGTTGATGGCAATCCCCTAAAACCAAATGACCCAAAAGCCTCTATTGATGCCGGCGTAAGTTATGTACCTGATGATCGTCTGGGTACGGGCTTGGTGCCAAACCTTGATGCTTTGGACAATCTCTTCCTCAAAGATTACCGCAACCCCCGTTGGGGGCGTTTTCTCCTCAAACAGGGGGCCTTCCGGGAACATGCGGCTCAGTTGGTTAAAGAGTTTTCGGTTTCAATGGCTGCCCTGTCCAACCCAGTCAAAATGATGTCCGGTGGAAACTTGCAAAAACTGCTGTTGGCACGGGAAATATCCGCTGCGCCGCGTGTGTTGATTGCGGTTTATCCGGTACGGGGCCTGGATATTGGGGCCACAGAGAGTGTGCACAAGCTGCTAATGGAACAAAGGGCTGCCGGCAAGGCAATATTGCTCATATCCGAAGATTTGGAAGAACTATTCCTGATGGCTGACCGGATTGCTGTGATGTATGAGGGTGACATTATGGGCATTATACCCAAACATGAAGCGACAGTGGCAGAATTAGGGTTCATGATGGCTGGAGCAAAAAGGAGGGAGGTGGGCGCCTAATGAGTAGTTCCAATAAGCTGATAACGTGGCAAAAGCGCTTAGCCCCATCACCAACTATGACAGTGGCGGTAACAGTCAGTTCCATACTCTTAGCTTTGCTGTTTGGCTCTGTCCTGCTAATTTCCACCGGGTTTTCCCCGCTGGAGGTATATCATGATATGTTTACGGGAGCCTATGGCTCGACTTACGGTTTATCCGAAACCATAGTAAAGGCGATTCCTTTAATGTTGGCGGGACTTGGCGTTTCAATCGCGTTCCGCATGCAATTATGGAACATTGGAGCAGAAGGCCAGTTTTATATGGGTGCATTCGGTGCAAGTGGTCTTGCTTTGGCTTTTCCAAGCTGGCCGGGATACATCTTATTACCGCTAATGGTTGTAGCCGGCTGTGCTATGGGCGGTTTATGGGCTTTACTTTCCGCTGTTCCAAAGGCAAAGTGGAATGTAAATGAAGTCATCACTACTTTGATGTTAAACTATGTGGCAATACTTTGGGTGGATTATCTTGTATATGGCCCTTGGAAAGACCCTCAAGGGCATAATTTTCCGCTAAGTGCCCGGTTTAGTCCAGGGGCTACTCTACCGGCCTTCGGCAATACGCGGGTTCACTTGGGTTTAGTTTTCGCTATAGTAGCTGCGGCAATTATTTACCTGGCATTACGGCGGACCCGTTGGGGTTTTGAAATCAGAGTAATTGGTGAAAATTCGCGCGCGGCTTCTTATGCTGGAATGAATATTAGGCGAAATGTTTTACTGGCAATGTTCATAAGCGGTGCTTTGGCAGGCTTGGCAGGAATGAGTGAAGTGGCGGGCATCACTCACAGGATCCAACACGACATTTCACCCGGTTACGGCTATACTGCGGTAATCATTGCATGGCTGGCTAAACTCCACCCGGTAGCGATTGTTCTGGTTTCCGTATTGTTTGGTGGTCTGATTGTGGGCGGCTATACTGTGCAAACTTCCGGTGTTCCGTCTGCAACTGTTTATATGCTGCAAGGTGCTATTCTCTTTTTCGTGCTTGGCAGCGAGATTGTTACCCATTATCGCATCCATTTCGGTCGTAAGGAGGAGGAATAATGGCTGGTTCAATATGGATTGCCGCCTTAGCCACGGCCATAACGGCCGGAACGCCTATCCTTTATGCCGCTTTGGGCGAGATTATCGCAGAACGAGCTGGTGTTATGAATCTGGGTGTAGAGGGAATGATGCTGGTAGGTGCGGTTACCGGATTTATGGTCGGCGTGCAGACCAGCCAGCCTTGGTTAGGTTTTTTGGCTGCGATTTTGGCAGGTGGCACATCGGCGACTGTATTTGCTTTCCTAACAATTACTCTTCGCGCTAATCAGGTTGTAACAGGTTTGGCTCTAACGATTTTTGGAACAGGCCTTAGTGGATTCCTCGGTAAACCTTATATTGGTGTGCCGTTACCATTAAGTTTTAAACCTATTGATATTCCTGTGCTCAGCCGCATTCCTGTGATTGGGCCGGTTCTTTTCCACCATGATGTTTTAGTTTACTTAACTTATATCCTTGTGCCTTTACTGTGGTACTATTTTCACCGTACCAGACCTGGCCTGAGTTTACGGGCGATTGGAGAAAATCCGGGTGCCGCTGACGCTTTGGGCGTGGACATTTTTAAACTCCGTTATCTATATGTAATTATTGGCGGGATGCTTGCCGGTGCCGGGGGGGCCTACCTATCTTTGGCTTATGCTCCGAGTTGGTTGGAAAATATGACAGCAGGACGGGGATGGATTGCTGTTGCTTTAGTCATTTTTGCTATGTGGGATCCCGTAAAAGCCATGATTGGCTCCTATTTGTTCGGCGGTGCGGATGCTCTCAGCTATACTTTCCAAGCTGCTAATATTACTATCGTTCCAACTTTCTTCTTCAAGATGATTCCCTATTTTCTTACTCTCATTGTCGTTATTTTGGCCACCCGCCGAACATTGGTTAAACACATCGTGACTCCGGGGGCTTTGGGCATCCCTTACGATAGGGAAGAGCGTTAGCTTTAATGGTATTGCTGCACAGGGTAATTACTGCTTGAGGGCGGTGTAAATTGTTGGCGTACAAAGACGACTTGTATTATATCCGTTGGGCAATTAAAGTATCAAAAACAGCTAGGGAGCATGGAAACACGCCGTTTGGGGCAATCTTGGTTGATCCGGATGGAAATATTTTGTTGGAACAAGAAAACATAGAAATAACGGAATTAAAATGTACAGGGCATGCGGAGACTATGCTCATGGAGAAGGCTTCGCAAAGTTATACGAAGGACTTTTTATGGCGGTGCAGTTTATACACTACGGTGGAACCTTGTGCAATGTGCGCGGGGGCAATTTACTGGGGTAATGTAGGCAGAGTGGTTTACGGTATAAGCGAAGTTAAGCTCCTTGAGCAGACGGGCAATAACCAGCAAAACCCGACTTTAAGCTTGCCTTGCCGGGAGGTTTTTAGCCGGGGGCAAAAGCAAATTACGGTGATTGGTCCATTTCCGGAGTGTCAAGCTGAAGTGCTTGAGGTGCATGCAGGTTATTGGAAATAGCGCTTGTTTTGGAACGGCCAGAACGCCGAATCCCAATGCCGAGTGAGGCATGTCGAGGCACTTCCAAAGCTCCCCGGTGTCGAGCCGGGAGTAAAAGTTGCCGTTACTTAACAGTATAGGGTAGTTGGTGCTTAATACAGAATTTAACAGCCTTTTCTTCAGAAAGATAGGCATCCAGCCATAGGTCTGTTCCTACGCCCTTTATAGCCCAAAGCCATGCACCGTTTTCGTTAGTATGGTGGATTTCTACAGGACTCTTTTGGGTAAGAAAGTCTTCAATTTGTTGGTCCATCTCAAACTCCTTTCTCAGCCAAATAAGAGAAATCGTTTACTATTAACGCTGCGAAATAATAAACGGGGGCTCCCACGGCTGGCAATCAATGTAAACCAGGGTGTTCTAACTTAGCATAACCGAATTATTGCAAGACAATTAGCACCCAGGCATGGCGAGGATAATTATTTAACCGGCAAAGCCCAATCTCAGGTACTCATGGGATTGGGCTTTGTAATGCGGGGCTGCGTTCGAAGGAAATCGGCACCCTTCGTGAGGTGCACAGCCACAGTCCGATTGGCTTGCACCTCTTTATTATGCTTATGGAGTTGACACAGGCTGGTTACAACATCTTCGGGGTTTGCTTCACCTATAACCATTCTGCAACAGGTCACTCAAGATCGCGCCCAGTTCCTCGATACTGAAAGGCTTGGCCACACAGCCCTTGAACCCGTATTCCTGGTACCTGGTGAGAACCGGGTCATCAGCATAGCCGCTGGCAACCACCGCTTTTACCTCAGGGTCAAGCTTTAGCAGTGCACCAATGGCTTCCTTGCCGCCCATTGCCCCAGGTACGGTCAGGTCCATGAGAACTGCATCAAAGCCGTGGCCTGCCTCCAATGCTTCATGGTACATTTCCACCGCTTTGCTGCCATCCCTGGCATACTCAGCTTCATATCCCAGGTGGTTGAGCATTTGCACTACTACTTCAATCACCTTGTCTTCGTCGTCCATGACCAGCACTCTGCCGCTCCCTGCAAGCGTCTTCCTGCCGCCTGAAACAGGAACCGAGACCTTACCCTCGGAAGAAGGCAGGTACACTTCAAAACATGTCCCTGCCCCCTCTTCTGATTTCACCAACACGTAACCGTCGTGTTTTTTAATGATGGAGTAGACTGTGGCCAGTCCCAGACCGCTGCCATTCTCTTTGGTGGTGAAATAGGGGTCGAAAATCTTGGACAAGTTCTCAGCTGTTATTCCTATTCCCTCATCAATAAAGGAAATTTTCAAGAACTGGCGGACTGGGGTACCATTTAGGCCTCCGCCCGGCGGTAGCACCACGTTTTCAGCAAAAACCCTTACAGTGCCGCCTTCCGGCATGGCCTGCTTGGCATTAATAATCAGGTTGTTGATTACCTGGCTGATTTGCCCTTCGTCCACAGCAGCGGGCCAAAGCTCGGCCTGGATAAAAAACTCGCAGCGCACATTTGACCCGCTCAGGGCAAAGGTAGTGGCTTCCCTGATCAGACTGCTCACGGAAATAGTTTTCCTTACCGGCATGCCGCCCTTGGCAAAGGTAAGGAGTTGCTGGGTCAAACTTCTTGCCTCCAGGGAAGCTTTTTCAATTTCCTCCAATTTGGCGAACAACCGGGTTTCAGTACTTGCCGCAGAGCGGGCCAGGTTGATATTGCCCAGGATTACAGTCAGGATATTGTTGAAATCATGAGCAATACCTCCGGCCAAAATCCCCAGGGATTCGAGCTTGGAATTTTTGAGGAATTCCTCCTCCAACTTCTTGCGTCCAGTGATATCCCGCACCACCACCTGGACAGCCGGCCTTCCCTGGAAAGTAAACGGGGTGGCCAGAACTTCTACGTCAACAGTTTCGCCGTTAGGTTTGATGATTTTTTCTTCCGCCAGGGGGCCTATCCTGCCCTCCTCTACGGTTTGCCTGATTCTTTCCCTGGCCATATCCCAGTAATCCGGGTGCAGAAAATCCAAGAGCAGCTTGCCTTCAACATCTTTCAGGCCGCTTACCCCCAATAGCTTACACGTAGCCGCGTTGGCAAAAACAATTTTCCCGTCACAGTGGACCACAATAGCGTCGGGCGTCAGTTCAACTAACCTGCGGTAGCGCTCTTCGCTTTCACGCAGGGCCTTGGCCGATGCCATGCGCTGGCTGATGTTCCTGGCGATTACCAGGACAACCTGCTTCCCGTTTAGGGCAAAGATATGCGAACTCGCCTCCACAGCAACCAGTGCGCCCAGTTTGGAAACATAGCTGATTTCACGGGTCATGTAGCCTTGAGACAGAAGTTCCCGCATAAGTTGGGGGAGTTGTTTCAGGTGCTCATCCGCCAGGATATCGGAAGGTGTCAGGGCCAGGAGTTCCTCCCTGCTGAAACCCAGGAAGCGGCAGGCTGCTGCATTGACCTCAACATATCGGCCTGGCACGCCGCTGTCCGGCAACTCGAAGAGAAAGATGGCATCGTTGGCGTTTTGAAACAGCTGGCGAAACTTCTCTTCGCTTTCCCGCAAGGCTTGTTCTGTCCGTCTTCTTTCCGTCAGGTCGTTCAATATTATAATTATGCCGCTAAACTTCCCTGGTTGGACAGGGATGCGCAGCAGCTTAACCTCAAAGTAACGGCTTTCCCATGCCCCTGGCAATTCCTTTTCAAAGATGTGCTGCAAAGCGCCGTTGCCGGCAAACCATTTTACTTCTTTATCCAACCAGTGATCGATTCTTTCTTTAAGGCTGAGGCCTCTGTCCTGTTGAAAACCGTGCCAGAGAAAAAGCTCAGCCGCTCCATGGTTGATGTTTTCGATTTGGTAGTTTTGATCCAGCAAAATCACAGGATTGGGAAGGTTGCGAAAGACTGTCAGGTACTCACCGGCATTCAGCCGGTTGTTTACCTCTATTTCCGCCAGCAGCCTGCTCTCCACAGCATCTGACCAATGAGCATAAAAGCCCATTTCCACCCTGCTGAAGAAACCTTCCAAAAACATCCGGCAATATTCTGAATATTCGGGTTCAAAATCAGCCTCTGCCACAAGGTCAAAATAGCTCTGGCGGTAGTATTTGAGAACCGCCAAATAGGCGCCTATGTCTATCCCCCACTGCCGGTGCCTTTGAGCCTGCTGTTTGCCGAACTCTTCACCGTGATCCTGGGCGAGATGATCTGGATTTGCCTGGGGGTCTGAAGCGAGAGCATCTGACAACACCAGGGTCAGATGGGAGACCGCTATCGGTACCGCCCCACTAAGGGCTTCCCGGTAGCGGTTTTCCCTGCCTTCCCTGGTATAGTCCAATGTGCGTTGCACAAGCCAACTTTCCTTGCTCTGGACAAGTTCACGCAGACGCTCCATCATACTGCAGACCCCTCACCCAAGTTTAAAAGTTAAATCACTCAAACCGACAATTTTCTCCTTTCTAGTCTTTCTACACTCTAAACATATATCCTGCCAGCTTCACCCCTTGCCAGACTCTAACTTCTTCGCTTTTCGCAACTTTTTTAATACCGATTTATTTTAGTTCAGGCAAAAAGGATTTATCCTTCGCCCCGACGAATCATTAGAGGGCGACTTTATTTTTGGTCATTTGCTGAAAGGATCTAAGCCATGGACGAGCGATTGGTTTTTTTGATCATTCTCTTTGCTTGCTTGCTGCTCAAAGGCTTGTCCACCGCCCTTTTGGAACAAGATTGGACAGCTGTCAGGGTCCGCAAGTTTTACGCCTACCTATTGGTCAATGTGTTGATTCCCATGCTTATCTTCGGCTTTTACTCAGAATTTGCTTCCGCCCGCCAAGCCGCCATGGATGATTTGACAGGCTTTACGGGCAGTGTATTGTTCAGGCACGGCCTTGTGTCCCTGACGGTCATTTACCTGCTGACCATTCTCAGCTTATTCCTGTCCTGGAAAACCTGGCCTTTTCACCCATCCTTCAAAACCGGTCTAAAGACCCTATTAATGGTGTTCATAGTGATCTTTATCGTAGAACTTGCCTCCCAGTTCTTGTCCGGCTCGAGCATAAGCCCGGTAATTCTCACCTGAAAAGCCTTCCCCTGGGGACAGCCAAAACCCTGCCGGCAGCGGCAGGGCTTAAGACGAAACCATATACTAGTTTTCTCAGGCCTTGCTTGCCCTTCCAGGGTGAGCAAGGCCTTTTTGTCCCCTTGAACCTCCCCGGCACAGCGATTCCCGGCGCCGGCAGGAGACAAAAATTTTCGAAGCCAGAGGCACGGCCCCGGCCGACCCAAAACCAACGTTTTTCATCCTTCCCTGGGACCTAAAGGGCATTAACGTTTCCGGACTTATTTCAGGACCAGAGCCAGAGCCTCCAGCAATTGGCTGTTGCTCTCGCGGTCTTTTACCGCAACCCGAAAATACTCCTCTCCCAAGCCGGGAAAATTTCCGCAATCCCTGATGAGTATTCCTTTACTCCCCAACCCTTGCACCAGGTCCCTGCCGCGAATCAGCCCTCTGTTATGCACCAGGAGGAAATTTGCCGCCGCGGGAAAAGGGTGTAGGCCCGGTAGTCTGCTCAGTTCATAGCTGAGAAAGTTCCGTTCCTGCTCAACCAAGAGCCTGGACCTGTCCTCATATTCCGGCTCCCGCAGGGCGGCAGCCCCAGCAGCCAGGGCCAGACTGTTGACGTTCCAAGGGTCTTTGTGTGCCGCCAGCTGTTTTACAAGCCCGGAACTGCCAATACCACAACCCAGCCGCAACCCCGGAATCCCGAAAAACTTGGTCAGTGAGTAGAGCACAAACAACCTGTCGTACTCAGCCAGGTAGTCGAAGGCGCGCCACTGCCTGGATGGGGTTACAAAATCCATAAAGGACTCGTCCACCACCACAAAGGCCCGCTCCTGCCTGGCGCGGGCCAGGACAGCCTTAAAATCCGTTTCCGGCAGAAAATAGCCCGTGGGATTGTTGGGGTTGCACAGCACCAGCAGGTCACAGCCTGTGAGCTCCAGGCTGCTGGGATTGAGTTTGAAATCAGGCTGCAGATAGCTGAGTATGATTTGGGTATCCTGACAGTTCAGGGCAGCGCCATATTCGGAAAAGGTGGGTACTGGAATGAGAGCTTTGGCCGGCTTTAAGACCTGAGCCAACAGATAAATCAGTTCCACCGCTCCATTACCCAGAATCAGGTTGTCCACCCCAACTCCCAGGCGTCTGCTTAGCAATCCTTTCAGTTCCCGGCCCTCAGGTTCGGGATAGTGTACAATCTGGGCCAGGTTATCCCGGATAGCCTTGAATACCCCCTGGGGTGGCCCCAGGGGATTAATATTGGCGCTAAAATCCAGGAACTCCAAGTCCCCGTACTTTTCCTTGGCTGACTGTAAGTTCCCGCCATGCAGCGGCATTGTTGTTCACCACCTTGACTCCGCCCTGAATAAACCGCATGTGCCAACTACAGCCCACTGCCGGGAAGGCCCGGCGCAGACTTTCCTCTTCTTTTTCCAGGTTCCTCTCCGGCTGGTAGAGCAGACCCAGTACTGTGCCGCTATGGGCCGCGACTATTCCC
Source organism: Bacillota bacterium (assembly GCA_021786555.1). Taxonomy (GTDB): domain Bacteria; phylum Bacillota; class Desulfitobacteriia; order Desulfitobacteriales; family JAJXUE01; genus JAJZPO01. Next base: position 10,569 of record JAJYNB010000047.1, read on the forward strand.
GCCCCCCCTCGCCGCCTGCTCCAGTCCCTGAGTTCAGACAGCAAAGGTTTAAAGAGGATGGACTGGTTGGCTTCTGCGCTCAACGTAGTACCTTGCCCCAATAAGCCAAGGTTTTTCTCCTGAATTCCCCTGCGTACCAACAGGAAGGCCCTCCGGGTAAGGGCTTCGTTCGCCTCGTTTTTCTCCGCCAGCCCGGGCTGGGCATTAAACTCCAGTGTATCCACCTGCCCGCCCAGGTCCAGGGCCAGGATCCCGGCCTCCGGCCCCTGGCCCAAAGGGAGCTGCCAGTATCCCCTGACATGGTCTACCAGGGTTATCCCCGGCAAAAGAGTACCGTCCGTTGGTTCAATTCCGACGGCCAGGAAAGCCAGATCCCGCGGCCTCAGATACATGCCTAATGCCGCTGCCGCAGCAGATGCAGCCGCCCCGATATCAGCGGTGGAACTGGCCATGCCTTTACCCCGCGGGATGCGGGAGTCCAGCCACAGTTCGCCCCCCAGTTCAGGGCTCCCCAAAAAGCTGAGGGTTCTGCGCACCGCTTCCAAAGCCTTGGGACGGTCCGCAGGGCCCGTAAGCCCAGGCGAGGGCCTGAGCTTGACCACCGCCAGGGAATAAAGGTCAACGGGACACGGTACAAGAAAATTCACGCCGTTCCAAGTGCCCTGAACCAATTCTCCGCAGGATGCGGGACACACCGCAGCTCCCTTCCGCTCCAAGGGTGTAACCCTTGCCATACCGAAATCCTCCCCGACAAAACGTTTCAGTGAACCCCTGCCCTGCGTCCTAGTATTCGATGCCGCGGCGGCTTTTGATACCCTGTTCGAAGGGGTGCTTGACCGCTTGCAAATCGTATACGGTGTCGGCCAGTGCGGTTATTTCAGCGGGCATCTGCCGGCCGGTAAGCACTAAGTCCATCTGCTCGCGGTACGCGGTAACCAAGTCTGTCACTGCTCCGTCCTCCAAAAGCCCCCGCCGCAGGGCGTGGCTGACCTCGTCCAAAACCAGCAGACCGTACTCGCCTGAATCCGCCAACCTCCTGGCAAATTCCAAGGCTTTGACCGCGAAGCCGTATTCTGGATCGCGGTTGTGCCTGAAGCACTCACCGCAGCCAATACAGTGCATCTGACCGGAGCGGATCAGGCTGCTCCAGGGACAGCCCCAGCCAAACTGGTATATTCTGAGCCCTGCCCTCTGCGCAGCGAACAATTCCCCGGCGTAGCTGTTCCCCTTGAGAAATTGCACCACCGCAGCCTGCCGCCCGGATTCCAGGGCCAGCAGGGCCAACCCCAGGGCCCCGGTGGTTTTTCCTTTTCCGTCTCCCGTAATTACCGTGACGCCCACAGTTTACCCTCCCGGCTGTCCCGGCAGGCCTGGAGGAAGCATGCGGCCATACCCGGGTTACCTGCAAAGTTTATATGGAGGTAGGACGCAAGGATATTTTTTCCCGCATAACCCTCCGGGTCCTTGTCCTCGCCGCAGGCGTCAGTTAACCTGTAGGCGAAACTCTCCCGCTCGTACGTCAGGGAGGAGTAGTGAAACTCATGCCCCCTGGCCCTGGCGCCCTTGGGCCCCAACAGGCTCTCCTGTATAAATGTTCCCTCCCGGTAGCCCATGCCCTGCAGGCGGCGGGACATAGCGCACACCGCCGGTACCAGTCCTACCCCGGCAAAGCTTTCACCATCAAAGCCCCTGATCTCGCGGCAGAGGTACATCAACCCGCCGCATTCTGCGTAAACCGGCACTCCCCGGGCATGGGCCTGCCTAAGGCTGCGGTGCATCTCCTGATTATCGGCCAACTGCTGCGGGAAGGACTCGGGAAACCCGCCGCCGATGATTATACCCTCGGTGCCGGGAGGAAGTTCATTGTCGCGCAGGGGACTGAAACTGACAAGCTCTGCCCCCAGGGAAGCCAGCAAATCCAGTCCATCCTGGTAATAAAAAGAGAAGGCTTCATCCCTGGCCACAGCGATGCGCACCTGTTCCCCTGCCCTACGCGCAGGCAGTTCACCGGTGTCCCCGCAACCTGGCATCTGTGTATCCCTTGAAGTCGTTATGCCTGTGCCGGCCGAGCCCGAACTCAGCATCCGGTGCTCTGTCAGCTGGAGAGTACTCATCACTGCCCCTGGAGCAGTTTCCCCGGACCGAAAGCTTCCGTCCCTTTCCTCTTGCCAGTCCCGGGTCAGTTCCACAAGCCTGTCAAGGTCCATACCTTGTTCAATCACTCCGGCCAGGGCCTTAAAATAATCCGCCTGAGACCCCCGCTCTGTTAATGGCACCAGCCCCAGGTGGCGTTCCGGCAGGGTGAACCTATCCTCCCTGCCCAGGTACCCGACCACTGGAATGCCGAGCCCTTCCACTGCCTCCCGCACCATCCCCAAATGGTTTGCACTGCCCACCCGGTTAAGGATCACTCCGGCAACTTTCACCCCGGGGTCAAAGCTGGCAAAGCCGTGTACCAAGGCTGCCGCGCTGTAGGCTGTAGAGCGCACATCCACAATCAGGAAAACCGGAGCCCCGATTAAAGCGGCCACATGAGCACAGCTTCCCACTCCTTTTTGCCCCTTGATGCCGTCGAACATGCCCATTACCCCTTCGATGACGGCAATGTCCGCCCCTGCAGCAGCTTGTTCAAACAGCCTCACCAGGTTGTCCCCCAGGAGCCAGGTGTCCAGGTTGCGGGAAATCCGCCCTGTGGCGCCGCTGTGGTAGCTTGGATCAATATAGTCCGGGCCTACTTTGAAGCCCTGTACTGTCATGCCCCTTGAGGCAAGAGCAGCCATAATGCCGGTGGATATTGTTGTTTTGCCCACCCCGCTGTGGGTTCCGGCAATCAACAACCTCGGTGTTCCCATCCGTACCTCCGCAGATTTCTTAACGGAAAGTCAGTATTACCAAAGCTTTTACAGCAAGGCCTGCCGCCAAAAATAACCAGCCCGCCAGAAACATCAGCTTGACAGTCTGGGGTATGTGGTCGGGTACAATTTTCTCCCTTTCCTCGCCCATATAGGCCCGGAACGATTTAACCCCGCCATAGGAGTTCCACCCGCCAAGGCGGATACCCATGGCCCCAGCAACAGCGCTTTCAGCGTAGCCGCTGTTGGGACTGGGGTGTTTTGGCGCAGCCGTGCGGATTGCCCCTAAGGCTCCCCGCCAGTCCAGTCCCCGCATTACGGCCGCCAGTGTCAGCACTGGAGCGGTAAGGCGGGCAGGGATGAAATTCACCACATCATCCAGCCTTGCTCCCGCCCAGCCAAAGTCCTGATAGCGCTGGTTGCGGTAGCCCACCATGGAGTCCAGGGTGTTGACAGCCTTGTAGGCCATTGCCAAAGGGACCCCGCCGATCAAGGCGTAAAACAGGGGCGAAGTCACCCCGTCCACAATGTTTTCCGCCACAGTTTCCACGGCTCCCCGAACAACTTCTCCGCTCTCCAGCTCCGCCGTGTCCCTGCCCACGATCCAGGAGAGTTTGCGGCGGGCAGAGATTAGGTCCCCCGCCTTCAGCAGGCGGTAAATTTCCATTCCCGCCTGGGCCAGGCTTTTGCTGGCAAAGGTGGTGGACAGGAACCACAGGGAAGCCAGGAGCCCCAACCAGGGACTGAGGCGGCCCAAAAGGCGCAGGACGCCCCAGGTAAGAAAATAAGTGCCGGGCACTGTAACCACAACCAGAAGAATGCCCTTTAGCTTGCGCTGCAGGGCACCGCCCCTGTTGCCCAGGCTCTCAAACCAGGCTATGAATACCCCGATTAGAGTTACAGGGTGAGGAACTTTGCGCGGGTCTCCCACCACCCGGTCCAGCACAAAAGCCCAAAAAATAAGCCATACAGCTAAAAGGGGGGCAGAGAAATCAAACTGTGCCAAGAGCTCTGACATCAGCTTACCCCCATAATCTTTCGTACCTTTTCCATATCCAGGCTGGAACGGACCAAGTCGGCCAGCCTGTTGAAAGCCTTCTCTCTCTCACCCCTGGCGGAATAGCCGCCCTGGACAGGGCGCTCCGCTTTTCCTTGCAGCTGCCAGAGCCAGGTGAGCAGGTGATGGCGGAAGGGGTCATTATCGTATATGCCGTGGAGGTAAGTTCCCATAACCCTGCCGGATACGGCGCCGTCCAGATGTTCCTCATCCCCGCGCCTTAAGACCAGTGCCGGGCTGACCTGCCCCAACTCGGTCCGGCCCATGTGAATTTCATAACCTTCCAGTTCCTCCGCCGGGCAGAGATCCAGGCAGAATCCCTGCCCGTAGACGCGCCCCTTGACCTGGAGAGTCACCTTTTCCGCTAAAAAAGTAGTTTCAATGTCCAAAAGGCCCAGCCCGGCTACCGAGCCCCGGTCAGATTCGGTCTGATCAGGGTCATGAATCATCCTGCCCAGCATCTGATAACCGCCGCAGATGCCCATCACCGCCGTCCCAGCCCCTGCCAGCCTGATAACTTCCCGGGCCAGACCGGTTTCCCACAGGAACACCAGATCTTCGCTGGTATTCTTGCTTCCCGGCAGAATAATCAGGTCAGGTTTACCCAGACCGGCTGCGTCCTGAACATAACGCAGATTGACGTCAGCTTCCGCCGCCAGTGGGTCGAAATCGGTGAAATTGGAGATGCGCGGAATAGATAGTACGGCAATATCCAGTTTTTCCGCGCCGGTGGCGCCCAGGTTCTGCTTTTCTTCCAGTACCACCGAGTCTTCTTCCGGAATGCTGAAGTCCGTGTAATAAGGTACAACCCCCAGCACAGGCACCCCGGTTTTTTCCTCCAGGAAATCCAGGGCAGGCTGGAGCAGTTTGATGTCACCCCGGAATTTGTTGATCACGATTCCCTTGACGTAGGGCCTTTCATCGGAATAGAGCAGTTCCAGGGTGCCCACTACGGAAGCCAAGGCCCCGCCCCGGTCGATGTCAGCCACTAACAACACTGGGGCGTCGGCCAGCTTGGCCACCCGCATATTGACGATATCCCGGTCCTTCAGGTTCACCTCGGCCGGGCTGCCGGCTCCCTCAATCACCACAATTTCGTTTTCCCGGCTGAGCCGCTCCAGAGAATTTTGCACCACATCCAGAGCGGTGGTGTTGTACTTCAGGTGATACTCCTGGGCTGAGAGGTTGCCCACCGGCTTGCCCAGGACTATCACCTGGGAGCATGAATTCCCCGTTGGCTTCAGCAGTACGGGGTTCATCACCACTTCAGGTTCAATACCTGCCGCCTGGGCCTGGACCACCTGGGCCCGCCCCATCTCTCCCCCGTCTTTGGTGACAAAGGAGTTCAAGGCCATGTTCTGAGCCTTAAAAGGCGCCACTTTGTACCCATCCTGGTAAAATATGCGGCAAAAAGCAGCAGCCAGGACGCTCTTGCCCACATTGGACGAAGTGCCCTGAAACATCACGGTCTTAGCCCTATTCCCCATACCACCCTCTCCTTTCCACTAGGACGCGGGGACGGTTCTGACGTCCTAGTGACCAAACTTTTTCAAAGAACCACCCCAGCTGTCCCCAACTACAGCAAACAACACCCGTCCCCGGCTGGCTTTAAAGTAACACTCCCATGCCGCCCCAGCGCCAGCAGATGATGAAAATCTCTCAAGTGACTGAGGCTCGGTTGAAGCATCCGGAGAGCGCGATTTTATTGACGTCATCCCTTCCTTGCGCGGAGCACTTTAACAGAAGGGAGAGCGGAAATACATGAAGACCATAAGGGATACTTCAACTGGACCCCAGCTGACTTGTGAAGCCAATTCTTAGGGTAGTCAAGAGCGAACCACCCGAAGTGATATACTAGGACGTCAGAACCGTCCCCTTGTCCTAGTTAGAATTCCCGCTGCACGGAGAGGTAGATGAGGGCGTTGACCATGGCGGCGGCCACGTTGCTGCCGCCCCTGTTGCCCTTGATGCTGAGGTAGGGAATCTCTGCCTGCTCCGCCAAAAGCTGCTTGGACTCGGCTGCCCCCACGAAGCCCACGGGACAGCCCACAATCAGGGCCGGGCTCTTTTTCCGCTCGTCGCTGAGGCGGAGCACCTCCAACAAGGCTGTGGGTGAATTGCCGACAGCCACCACATTACCCCATAATTCGTCCTGGTGCAGCCTCAAAGCGGTCATGGCCCGGGTAATGCCCCATTCCCTGGCCCGGGCTGGAACCTCCGGGTCATTAAGGAAGCATAGCACTTTACCTCCGGCCTTGGCCAGGTTCTTCTTGTTCACCCCGGACCAGACCATCTCCACATCGGTGATGATATTGGCACCACGCTGCAGGGCGGCAATTCCGGCTTTCACCCCCTGGGGATGAAACAAAATCAGCCCTGCCACCTCCGGGTCCCCGGTGGTGTGCACCACCCGCTTGACCACCTGCTTCTGGAACGGTGACCAGTCATGCTGGGCGAGAAAGTCTTCGATTATTTCCATACTCCTGGCTTCAATCTCCTGGGGACTGATGATAAAGTCCTTCAAGTCCATCAGATTACCTCCTGCACCCGGTCCCACACCAGTTGGGCGATTGTGGGGTCTGCTCCCAGGTGCCTGGTGAAAACCACCTCAATCTCCTGCAGGTCCTGTTTGATTATTTCCACTGACCTGGGCACATCTTGCGACACATGGGTTCCTTTAAACAGGAAAAGCGGCATCACCACAAACCTTTTATAACCCGCCTCTGCTCCGCCGCGGATAACCGTGCCCAGATCAGGTTCGCAATTGTCCATATAAGCGGTCTCCACCGGCAGTTCCGTCATGGTCTTCACCATACCCGCCACATGCTGCAGCCCCGCGTTGTGTTCCGCCACTTTGCTGCCATGTCCCAAAATCACTACCATAGTTTTCATCTCTTAGCCCCACCTTTTGTTGGGGAATTCAGAATTCAGAAGTCAGAATTCAGAATATCCCAAGAATTTGCTTCCAGTCATATGAGTCACTTGGGGACGGTTCTCCAGTGACTCACTTTTGAAAATTTGGTTTGAGTCAGTGGGGGGCGGTTCTCCAATAGCTCACATATGAGTCAATCAGGAACCGTCCCCCATCTGACTCCAGCTGTTGCCATACCATCAAGCTCTCAAAAATTTTCCAGCTTCCCTCATTCTGACTACTGACTCCTGACTCCTGACTACTGACTCCTTATGCCTGAGCAGGTAATCCCTCAGGGCGGCCCAGTCCTGCACCACCCGGGGATATGGAATTTGCGGCCGCTGCACCAGGACCACCGGGATGCCCAGTTCCAGCGCGGCAGTGATCTTGGCGTCCGTGCCCCCCAACCCGCCGCTTTCCTTGCTCACCAAGACCTCTGCCCCGTAATGAATCAGCATGGCCAGGTTCATCTCTACGCCAAAAGGTCCCTGCATGGCTGCAATGTCCGCGGGTTTTAGTCCCAATTCAAGACACTTCCGGATCACGTCTGGTAAGGGCAGAACCCGGGCCACCAGCCGCTTGCCCCTGAGTGAAGGCGCCTCGACAAACAGTTCCAGCTTATTGCTGCCTGTGGTCAAAAAAATGCAGTCGCCTAATGCCCCAGCTTTTTCCGCCGCCTCCGGGAAGGAAGTTACTTTGTACAGGAGCGGATTTTCGGGCACATTCACTTCCGGCCGTTCAAAGCGGACATAGGGCACTCCGGCCAGCTCACAGGCCGAGATAGCTGTACGGGAAACGTTGGCCGCAAAGGGATGGCTGGCGTCAACCACCAATTCAATCCCTTCGTCTGATATGAGTCCGGTAAACCCTGCCTCATCCAAA
>JAJYNB010000156.1 GCA_021786555.1 Bacillota bacterium
GGACAAAGTAGTCACTTGGATTATAATCAAGGGGCTGCCGGCTGATTAGACACGAAAAGAAAACGACATAAGCAAGGATGCCATAGCTGGGATAAGGCTATGGCTTTTAATATTTGTAGCTGTTCAGGACCCTCGTGAACCACATTCATATGGCTGGGTCAGCGTTGCAGCCCTTGACAAAAAAGGGTTTCACTATCTAAAGGTAGAATTATGTCAATATTCGTATTATTGTCGTGATTACCGAAGGAGAAACGTCCCTTCCGCTACACCGATACAGTATTGCGCGGTTTGCAAAATAACATTTGAGAGAGGTGAGAAGATATGTTTAAGCCGACTGGTTCGTGGGTTGCCATACCAACACCGTATAATGAAAACGGGAAAGTCGATTTTGCAGGCTTCAGCACACTTGTTGATTTTCATGTTGCCAACGGTACTTCTGAATTGTTTGTCATGGGATCGGCGGGAGAGGTCACCCTGCTAAGCTTAGAAGAAAGACAAGAGATCATCCGACAAGTCATTAAGATGAGTAAAGGTAAAATTCCGGTATTTTTCAATTCTTCGTTGCCCAGTACGGCTGATACCGTTAAGTTTGCCCAATATGCCGAAGCCGAGGGGGCTGACGGCCTGATTTTTACAGTTCCGCCTTATTTACTACCTCCCCAGCATGCAGTTCTTGAACATATGCGCGCCTGTATGAAATCTGTTTCCATCCCAGTAGGAGTCTACAATAACCCTGCCAGACTGGGGGTAAACCTGGAACCTGATACCCTTTCCACCTTGGCAGAAGAGAACCCCAATTTCATTGTTGATAAAGAAGCTATGCCCCATGTAGAACAGCTGGTTGAAGTTAAGAGAAAAGCCGGAGACCAGCTAAACATACTGTGCTGCGATTATCCGAAATATTCGATAGTGCTTCCCACTCTGGCGTTAGGTGGCAATGGCACCGCCAATATCGGTGGCAATGTCATTCCCGAAGAAATGGCTGTAATCTCCAGGCCGTGGGACAGTGTCGAAAAGATGGAAGAGTGCAGACAGTTGTACTTTAAGTTTTTCCCATTGCTGAAAGCTCTTTATTGGTTCTCTAACCCAATCGTTATCAAGGCTGCCTTAAGAATCCTCGGACTGCCGAGCGGTAAGTTAAGACTTCCTTATCCGGAACTGGAAGGTGATAAGCTAGTGCAATTGAGGGAGCTTATGACGGAGCTCGGTGTCATTGAGAAATACGGTCAAAAGTGAAAATCCAACACTATAGTTCAGTGATTACGTACAGTTGACAACATGACAAGACCATCTCAACAGGTAATGGACTGCCAAAGGCCGGGATGACCCGGCCTTTGGGGTTTACGAATACAGAGGGGATGTGTACACCATGTTAATTGTCCAGGAGGTTATGACTGCACAGTTTCCTGTCCTGGATGCAGCAAAAACTGTTGGCGAAGCAGTTTCCCTTTTACAGAATCCGGAAATACCTGGAGTGGTCATACTTGACAGCGGCGAATTGGTCGGGGTGGTGGAACGGAAAAACCTTTTTCCTGTCTTAACCTGCGGCAGCGAATTAGATGTACCCGTATCGGCGTTTGTTAACCGCGATGTGCCCACGGTTTTTCCCTATTATCAAATTAGTGAGAAGCTCTTGCCGTTTGCCCTGATTCCGGTAGTTAACGATGAGCGCGAAGTGGTCGGGTGTGTTACCAGAGAAGGATTGTTCCGGGGCTTGGTACGGCATGCCATTAACTCGGAAATCCAGATGAATGCTCTGCTGAACTTTTCCCACAACGCCATCATAATTGTAGACAAGTCGGGGCAAATCATTAATTTTAATAATGACGCGGCACGGGTCATTGGGATTTCTCCCCAGAACGCCCTGGGGATGGCGGTAAATGAAATCCTCCCGAATACGGGCTTACTCAGGGTGTTGGAGACCGGGAAGGCAGAATACGGTCAGGAAATGAGAATTGGCGCTTGCATAGTGGTAGCTGACCGTCATCCTATCTATCAGGGCAACGACATAGCTGGAGCTATTGGCATCTTTCAGGATGTTTCGGAGCGGCAGCTGATTCTCGATGAATTGCGGGAAGTGAAAGAGTATTATCAGGAACTTGATGCTATTGTCAATTCCTTTTACGACGGAGTCTACATATCAGATGGTGCGGGGTATGGCCTGCGTGTGAATAAGGCCTATGAGAGAATTACCGGAGTAAAAGCGCACGAACTCCTGGGGAAAAACATGCAGGAAGTAGTGGATTTGGGTATTGTGTCTGATTCTGTCACACTAAAAGTGATAGAACAACGCAAGCCCGTAACGATTAGGCAAAGAATTAAAACCGGGGTGGAGGTCCTGGTCACAGGTAATCCTGTATTTAACCAAGACGGGGAAATGGTGAAGATAGTTACCAATGTACGTGATATGTCCGAACTAAACAGGCTGCAAAAAGAGCTGGCGGAAGTGCAACAGCTGTCGGCCCGCTATTATTCCGAACTTAAAAAATTACGTATGCAGCAATTGGAACGGGAGAAAGTGGTGGCTGTCAGTGCGGCGATGGCAGATGTGATAGATCAGGCCGCCAAAGTAGCGGTGGTGGATTCTACCGTGCTGATTTCCGGGGAATCCGGGGTAGGCAAGGAAGTTGTGGCCAGGTATATACACGACCACAGCAAACGGCAGGACGGTAAATTTATCACTGTAAACTCAGGGGCTATCCCGGAAAATCTTTTGGAAACGGAATTATTCGGGTATGAAGCGGGGGCTTTTACCGGGGCTAAACGGGAAGGAAAACCGGGGCTGTTTGAAATGGCGGATAATGGGACACTTTTCCTGGACGAAATAGGTGAGCTTCCCCTATCCCTACAGGTAAAACTTCTTCGTATTCTGCAGGATTTCCAGGTGACAAGGGTTGGCGGGACCCGCTCAACAAAAATAGATGTGCGCGTCATTGCCGCTACGAACCGGGACCTGATGGAAATGGTGAAGGGTAAACTATTCCGGGAAGACCTTTATTACCGGTTGAATATCGTACCCATTCATATTCCCGCGCTGCGTGAGAGAAAAGATGATATTATCCCGCTAAGCTACTTCTTCCTTAACTATGTCAACACTAAATACGGATTTGAGAAGAAATTTGTGCCGGAATTAGTGCAAGTGCTTGAGCAATATGACTGGCCCGGAAACGTGCGCGAATTGCAAAACATAGTGGAGAGAATGGCGGTGATGAGCCAGTCAGAACATTTGACTCTTG
>JAJYNB010000417.1 GCA_021786555.1 Bacillota bacterium
ATAATAGGGTGCCCTGCTGAGACTTTCATTTCCGCCTGCAACTATGACATCTGAACGCCCGGTCTGAATCTGCTGAGTGCCATTACTAATGGCTTGCAGGCCTGAAGCACATTGTCTGTGCACGGTGAAAGCAGCAGCCCCCTCCGGAATTCCAGCTAGGAGCGAGGCTACCCGAGCAATATTGGAAGCTTCTGTGGTCTGGCGTGACCAACCCATTATAACTTCCTCTACGAGTTCAGCTGAGATTCCGGCCCTGTCTATAGCCTCACGGATTGCTATTGCTCCCAGTTCCTGAGGCGGCACATCTTTCAGTGTGCCTCCAATTGTACCAATGGGAGTCCTTACAGCGCTAACAATTACAACTTCCTTCATTTCTGCCACCCCTTCAGCCCTATATGAATTAATCCGACCACTTGTGATATTAAGGAATCCCAGCAGGTATTCCCGTCCGTATGGTCTATTAGTTTTATCCTTTAGCCCCAGTCAATCTTCCTCCATCCACAAACAGTGTATGGCCTGTAACGAAGTCACTGGCTGTGCTGGCTAAAAATACAGCCGGACCAATCAGGTCATCGACCTTACCAATCCGTCGCAGGGGAATAGTGGAAACAATGCTATTGAAAACCTTCTCATCCTTTAAGGCTTCCTCATTCATCTCCGTGAGTACATAGCCTGGACCTAGGCCATTCACCTGAATGTTGTACCGACCCCATTCGCGGGCAAGGCTTTTGGTCAGGGAAATTACGCCTGCCTTACTGGCAGCATAGGCAGCCATTTTGCTTTCACCAATAACCCCGCCCACGGAAGAAATGTTTATGATCTTCCCCTTGCCGGCCGTTATCATTTCTTTGGCTGCAGCCTGCGACCAAAAAAACACGGCCTTTAAATTTATCTCAATCACCTTATTCCAGTCATCTTCCCTCACCATGTTAGCGGCCTGGACAGAATTGACGCCTGCATTGTTTACTAGTACATGCAGTCCGCCTAAAGTTCTTACAGTTTCAGACACTACCCTCTCCGCATCGGTCACCGAGGAAACATCTGCGGCAATCCCTAGTCCCCTTTGTCCCAAGGAACGGACTTCTTCCGCTACAGCACCACATTGGTCCTGATGGCGGCTGACCACTACAACATCAGCTCCGGCTGAGGCCAAACCGAGTGAAAGCGCTCGTCCAATGCCCTTGGTTCCACCAGTTACAAGAGCAACTTTACCGGTTAAATCAAACTGTGCTAATTTCAACTCTTTCACTCCTCGCGTTACTTGCCTCTAAAATTAGGCTTTCTTTTCCCTATAAATGCCCTCATCCCTTCGCTGCGGTCTTCCGTAGTATGCAGGTAAGTCTGACATGCCTTCTCATAGGCCAATCCCGCCCTCAGGTCGGTGTTGAGACCAACGTTTATCGCTTGCTTGGCCATTCTCAGAGCCAAAGGTGGCCTTTGTAGGAGCCCTTGGGCCATCCTTCGAACGCTAGGGAGCAGATCGGGAAGTGGGTAGACCCGGTTCACCAGGCCCACCCTTTGCGCTTCCTCCGCATCGAGCATATTTCCGAAGAAAATCATTTCCTTGGCTAGACCTGCTCCAACAAGCCGGGGCAAACGCTGAGTGCCTCCCCCTCCGGGAATGATTCCAACTGCGAGCTCAGTCAATCCGAACCGGGCATTTTGGCTGGCAAAACGCAGATCACAGGCCAATGCTAGTTCACACCCTCCGCCTAAGGCATAACCGTTGACTGCGGCTATAGTTGGTTGCGGTAAATTCTCCAGGTCCAAAAGTACCCCCTGTACCCCAGGATCCAATGATTCAACCGCCGGACGCTCCAGCAACCATGGCACGTCGGCGCCTGCTGCAAAAGCTTTATCTTCGGCACCTGTTATGATCACGACATGGACTTTAGGGTTTATCGCAGTATCTCTGACTATTTGACCCAATTCGTTCCAAGTGAGATTATCCAGAGCATTACGGACCTCGGGCCGATTGATGGTTAAAGTCAGAATACCTTGATCAAGATTAACTAGCCAACGTTGATAAGCCATGTCAGCCCTCCTAGTCCTGGGGAATTCCAGCCAATTCCTTCACCACCCGTTTTCTGGCCCCAATGTCGAAGTTAGCCATAATGGCTATTTTCTCCATTACCGGCGAGCCACCGCCGTGAACACCACTGATCCCACTAGCTGCTCCCGCAGACGATGCAATCAGGTTTTCAACCAGACGGAAGCATCTATGCTGATCTTCAGCCGATACATCTGCCTTGCGCATGATGTATTTTTCCAAAAAATCCTTTGTTTCCGGGCTATAGAAGTCGTCTTCCAAAGGTAAAGTAGCGGACAGTCCCCCGGCTACATCCGCCAAGGTTTCAAATTCATGGTAAATATTTACTCCGGCGTGGTAACGGCCAACGTTAGTGAACACCACATCGGGGCAAAAGGTTCCGGAGGCGCTTTTCTTTCCTTTAACACCGGCAGCAATTCCGGCACCATATACCAATTCTCCTACCGCAATCAGATCGGCAAGTTTATCCCGTACATGGGAAGCTTTCCCTATACCGTTGTACTCAGCTACCAAGGCAGTGGCCCCAAGGAAAATATCGCTCATTGCAGGCTTACAGCCGGTATAACTGTGACGGTGAAAAGTAGCAAATTGTGAGGCAAGCAGGCCGGCAAATTTAGTCTCACCGCACATGAAAACCCGCTCCCAGGGGACAAAAACATCGTCAAAAACCGTAAAGGCGTGCATGGTACCGTATTTCTCAATGGGGGCATGAATGTGCTTACGTTTGCGATGTATGTGGGGCAAGCTGATTAATTTTACGCCGGGTGCGTCGGCCTGAATTGCAAAGGCTACTGCCCAGTCCCCCTCTTCTTCAGTTAGTGCCCTGGTGGGTATCACCAACAGTTCATCAGCATAGGCTGCGATAGAATTATGGGCTTTGGCTCCCCGTACAACAATCCCGTCAGTCCTCTTCTCTATAACCCGCAGATACAGGTCTGGATCTGCTTGCTGATGGGGTCTTAAGCTTCGGTCTCCCTTGACGTCGGATTGGGCCGCATTACCTACCAAATCGTTCTCTTGGAAGAATCGCAAGTATTCAAGAAAGCGGCTATGATATTCTGTCCCTTTGGCATTGTCAATGTCCTTGGTTACCACAGACAGTGCGTTCATAGCATCGATCCCCATGCAGCGCTGGATGCAACGGCCGCACTTTAAGCACAATTTCCGGGTTAGTTCAGATC
>JAJYNB010000193.1 GCA_021786555.1 Bacillota bacterium
TTCATTCGTAATCCCTCCGTACTATCTGCCTTTTGACTTAATCAGCCATTTCCTAATCCCCGGTCTGGGTGATACCTCACAAGTGAAAGATAGAGTAAATGCAGGACCAAACACTAAATCCGTGTAAACAGCTAGGATAATTAGTATTTCCAAATAGGTGTTTCGCTAATTATAATACGGGCTGACAAAATAATGCAAATGCATAATTTATCTGCAGGTTATGCAATTCAGGCATAACCTGTAAGCCTATTCTTGGGCCTGGCATACTGTTTTGCGGGTCATTTGAACCATCTTGAAGCAGGACAAATAACCGCAAAAAGGAAAATGGTTGAGGTGCAACCCAACTCCTCAACCATCTATTTAGGTCCAGACATCTATAAAGACCAGTTAAATTTCAAATTGCATTCAGGGGTTTCCCGCTTACCCCGTCTTTGGTTGGAATGCAGCCGCGGTTTAAGCAGGTACCCCCCAGATTCTCCCCTTCCAGCAATACTACTGAAAGGCCTAACTGTGCTGCCCTTTCGCTAGAAAGCTCCTAACACCTGATCGAAGTTCTCCAGCATCATCTGCACCAGCCCGGCATGATCCAGGGTGGTCACCCCTGAACGCAAATCCTCTGCCGCAAATCCCCTCAGCTTCAGGTCATCGCCCAATACTAACCACTGGACGGGAGACACAGTGTCATCCTGCACCTTTGATTGCAGAGCGGCGTAAACCCCGTCCTGCAGCAAGCAGATTTGCACAGAGTGACCTTGCTTAACCCACTCCTCCGCCAGGGCAAACGCCCTTTGGGCCTGAGCAGACCCTGGGGGGCTGGAAACCAGACACAATACCTTTTTCATCCCAAATTTCCCCCTTAAAAGAGCATGACATTGGCAGTGTCCACCAGCATCGCTGCCAATTCCGCATCATTGATCCAGGTTACCCCGGGAAGCAAGTCCACTTCCTTCAAGCCGCGCGCCTCCGCCGAAGGGCGGTGCACCGCGAATTTGGCCCGCGGGTCCCCCTTGGCTATAGTATCGGTTAAAGCAGCGCCCAGATTGGTAAACCCGGTTCCCCCGACTTCCTGTCCGGCCTTCAGGCTGTAAACACCGTCATCGGCAAATACCGCTGTCATTGCAAAATCGTTTCCTAGCGCCCCGTTGATGTGCCGCACCGCTTCGGCCGCCTGGATCACACCGTAGGGAGAACGCCGTACCAGAATACAAACTGATTTAGCCATTTCCATCCCCCTAAAATCCCAAGTTTACAAATACATTGGCATCATCCATCAGGTTAAACAGGTTTTTCAGGGAGCTGGGTGATGCCCCCTCAGCCCTGTGCTCGGATTTGACCCCGCGGAACTGCAGACAGGTGCCGCAGAGGTCCACCCTCATCCCCCGGGCGATCAACTCCCCGAACTTTGCTTCCGGGTTCAAGATTCCTTTGGGGTTTTGGTTAACCGTAAAATTGTGTACGGCATCGCCCGAGGCAAATAAAGTTACCTGGTTCCCCTGGTCCAGGGCGGCCTCGGCCAGTTTGAAGGCCGTAAAGGTATTTTCAAAACTGTAGGGAGTAGTAGACAGCAGAATCATCAAATGTTTGGCCAATTCAATTCACCCCGCTTTCAAATGTATTATTTTTGGCTTAAAGCCTGACCCGCAGTTGAAAATCCTGGCGTTCCTCGATGCGTCCAATCTCGGCGGCAGGCTGGACTCCTGCCTTGTGCAGTGCGTCAATTACAGCTGAAGCCGCCTCATCGGGCACCGCCAGGAGCAGGCCCCCGGAAGTCTGGGCATCGAACAAGACCAATCGTTCATGGGGACTGAGGCTTTGCTCCAATTCAACCTGTTCCCGCAGGTAGCGGCTGTTGGCGTGGGTACCGCTGGACACCCCGCCGTATTTCAGCACATCCCAGACCTGAGGCAGGATTGGCAGCCTGCCGTAGTCCAGGGTCGCAGTCAGTTCAGACCCCAGCATTTCCTTCAGGTGGCCCAAAAGGCCGTACCCTGACACATCGGTGCAGGCGTGGACAGGAAAGCTGGACATAACCTCGGCGGCCTTCCGGTTCAACTGCAGCATGACCTCAAGCATAACGTCTTCTACTTCTTTTCCGGCAATCCCGGCGTCAACGCCTGTAGCCAAAATGCCCGTCCCCAAAGGCTTGGTTAGAATCAGCACATCCCCGGGTTGAGCCCCGCTTTTCCTGATCAGCCTATGGGGCTCGACCAAGCCGGTAACACTAAGCCCATACTTAGGGGTGGTATCATCGACCGAATGCCCGCCGACAATGGCCGCCCCAGCCTCGGCAGCTTTTGCCGCCCCTCCCGCCAGGATTGCCCCCAGGGTATCCATAGGCATACTCCTAACGGGGAAACTGACAATATTGAGGGCAAAGACAGGCTTGGCTCCCATGGCGTAAATATCGCTTAAAGCATTGGCTGCGGCAATGGCGCCAAAAGCATAGGGATCGTTGACAACCGGTGTGATAAAATCGACTGTCTGTACCACTGCCAAGTCCTGGTTGATGCGGAAAACTGCCGCATCATCCTCCATTCCCGCCAGCAAGCCTTCAGGCCGCTCCTTTGGCAGATAACTCAAGAGCGCATTCAAGTCCTCCGGACTGATTTTACACGCTCAGCCTGAGCCCGGTGAGTAATTTGTCAGCTGCACAAACTGTTTCGAATCCGCCAAAATGCTATCCCTCCTTAAACGTTGTTAGCATAGCATAGTTTCAGGTATAATAGAAATGCATTATGAGCATGGTTCCTATGCAAAAGGAGTATAGCCATGGATATTCACCAGTTGAGGGCTTTCCGTGAAGTCGCCCGGCGGCGCAGCTTTTCCGGGGCGGCCAAAGCGCTGTTCCTCAGCCAGCCTGCTGTGTCACGCCAGATCTCCTCTCTGGAAGCGGAAATTGCTCTGCCTTTGTTTGTGCGCATGGGAAACATTATTTCCCTTACTGATCCGGGACGTAAACTGCTTGCCTATGCGGAAGACATCCTGCATACCCTGGAACAGGCGGAACGCACCATCCAGGATTTGAGGGATTTACGCAACGGTATGGTAACGGTTTCAGCCGACGCTTACTTGAGTCAATACTATCTGCCGCGCTTCGCCGCCGAATTTCACCGCCGTTACCCTGCCTTGCAGCTGCGTCTCCTTACAGGTTCCCAGGCCACCCTGCCGGAACTCCTGGTCACAGGCCAAACGGACTTAGCCTTATTTTGCGGCGAACCGGAGGACAGC
>JAJYNB010000211.1 GCA_021786555.1 Bacillota bacterium
TCCGATCTTTCCTACCCGCAGAAACGACGTAGATTCTTTAAACCCCAGAATCAAGTCGTTAAATTACCTGAACAATATCCTGGCCAAGATTGAAAGCAACCTGGGCGGCTGCCTGGAAGCAATTATGCTTAACCAGCAGGGCTATGTGTGTGAGGCAACCGGTGACAACATATTTATCGTCAAACAGGGCGCTCTGATTACACCCCCGATCTATGCGGGCATTCTGGAGGGCATCACCCGCAACACCGTGATGGAACTGGCGGAGAGAACAGGGATCACAGTGAAAGAGACTTTGTTTACGCGGCATGACCTTTATAATGCCGATGAGGTTTTCCTCACAGGTACGGCTGCCGAAATGATTCCTGTGATTCAAATCGACGGACGGGCAATAGGCGATGGGAAACCAGGGGTAATGTTCAACAGGCTCCTGCCCATGTTCAGGGAACTAACCAAGGTTGACGGACCGCAAATCAACAACAATCAGGTGGACGAGGCTTTAGCCTAAAACTACCTAAGACCGAGGCTGTAAAAACGAATGTGAAGCAAAGCTCGGGAAACAAATGGCTTGTTGAAATTTTTGCCGGCCTTACAGGAGGACTTGATGAATAGTACGGTAATTACCAGAGGAGTAGAAAAGACTGCGCAACGGTCTCTTTTACATGCTTTAGGCTTAACAAAGAAAGAAATGGAACAGCCTTTGGTCGGAGTGGTTAATTCTTTTAATGAAGTGGTGCCAGGCCACATGCACTTACGGCAAATCACGGATGCTGTAAAAGCCGGAGTCAGGATGGGCGGAGGCACTCCCTTGGAGTTTCCAGCCATAGCAGTTTGTGACGGGCTGGCCATGGGGCATACAGGAATGCACTACTCGTTAGCTTCCAGGGAGTTGATTGCCGACTCGATTGAAGTTATGGCCAGGGCCCATGCCCTGGACGCCTTGGTCCTTATCCCTAATTGCGATAAGGTTGTGCCAGGCATGTTGATGGCTGCAGCCCGCTTAAACTTGCCCTGTGTGGTGGTAAGCGGCGGACCCATGTTAGCCGGAAAAATCAAGGGTGAGTCAATCAGCCTGACCACCATGTTTGAAGCCGTTGGTCAGGTCAATATAGGAAAAATGGGCGTTGAGGAACTGGAGTATCTTGAGCCGTTGGCTTGTCCTACCTGCGGTTCATGTTCGGGCATGTTTACGGCCAACTCGATGAACTGCCTCACAGAAGCAATCGGACTGGGTTTGCCAGGTAACGGCACGGTTCCCGCCGTGTATTCGCAGCGCCTGGCCCTGGCTAAGCAGGCAGGCATGGCGGTAATGGAACTTATTGAGAAACAAATAACTCCTGACAAAATCCTCACGGAGAAGAATTTCCGCAATGCGTTGGCTGTGGACATGGCCTTGGGCTGTTCTACCAATACTGTGCTGCACCTGCCTGCTATCGCCAAGGAAGCAGGCTTGGAATGGAATCTAAATCTGGTAAATGAAATCAGCGAAAGAACACCCCAGTTGTGCAAATTGAGCCCGGCAGGACACCACCATATTGAAGATCTCTTTTTTGCAGGGGGCATTCAGGCTGTGATGACAGAATTGCTCGATCACGGCATGATTGATGGAGATGTGTTAACGGTTTCAGGGGTTAAGTTGAAAGAACAGCTGCGGGGCAGAGGGGTAACTAATCGAGATGTGATCCGCAGTGTTGAAAATCCTTATAATACCCAAGGTGGGCTAAAGGTCTTGTTTGGCAGCCTTGCTCCACACGGGGCGGTGGTCAAACAAGGGGCAGTTGCGCAGGAAATGCATGTGCATAGAGGCCCTGCCAGAGTGTTTGATGCGGAGAACGATGCCATGAGCGCAATCCTCGCCGGCAAAATTCTACCGGGAGATGTGGTGGTTATCCGCTATGAGGGTCCAAAAGGCGGACCGGGAATGCGTGAAATGCTTGGACCAACTGCCGCTATTTCGGGCATGGGCTTGGACAAAAGCGTAGCGCTGTTAACAGACGGACGTTTTTCCGGAGCCACAAGGGGACCGTGTATGGGCCATATATCGCCTGAAGCTGCTGAGGGGGGACCAATCGGCTTGGTAAAGGAAGGGGATATGATTCACATCAACATCCCTGAAGGGAAGCTGGAAGTTGAGGTTTCTCCTGAAGAGATGGAGGAGCGGAAAAAAGGATGGGAACCTTTGCCGCCCAAGGTGACGGAAGGCTACCTGGCCCGTTATGCGCGTTTGGTAACCTCAGCAAGCGAAGGAGCAGTGCTGAAGTAAGAAAAGAGATAAATGGGGGGTGATGGGCTGTGGAACTGACAGGAGCAGAAATATTATTGAAGAGCCTTGAGCTGGAAGGTGTGGAGGCCGTCTTTGGTTATCCGGGTGGGGCTGTAATTCCCATATATGATGTACTGCCTAAATCCAAAATAAAGCATTACCTGGTCCGGCACGAGCAGGGGGCGGCCCACGCAGCTGACGGCTATGCCCGGTCTACCGGCAAGGTCGGTGTATGCCTGGCAACCTCAGGCCCTGGAGCTACCAATCTGGTGACAGGGATTGCTAACGCGTATATGGATTCGATCCCTTTTGTGGCGATTACCGGGCAGGTTGGGTGCCGTTTGCTGGGGCTTGATTCTTTCCAGGAAGCCGATATTACCGGCATAACCTTGCCCATCACCAAACATTCGTACCTGGTTAAAAAAGTGGAAGATTTAGCCCGAGTGGTTAAAGAGGCCTTCTATATCGCCCGTTCCGGACGGCCGGGACCGGTGCTTATAGACCTGCCAAAAGATGTGATGCTGGCAAAGACAGAATTTAATCCCCCTGAAAAAGCTATGCTGAAGAGCTATAAGGTTTTTAACAAAGGGAATGCGGGTAAAATAGCTGAAGCCGCGACTGCATTAAACCAAGCCCGAAAGCCTCTCATCCTGGTAGGGGGCGGGGTTATTAACGCGGGGGCCGTGCCAGAGCTTCAGAGCCTGGTGGAAAAAACAGGAATACCTGTAACTTCGACTTTAATGGGTCTGGGTGCTCTGCCCAGTGACCGCAGCCAATGGCTTGGCATGGTGGGCATGCATGGTACGGTAACCGCCAACTATGCCATTAACAACTGTGATGTGCTTTTGGCTCTGGGCGTTAGGTTTGATAACAGGGTTACCATGGGACGTCCTGAAGCCTTGGCGCCTGATGCAGTAATAATACATGTGGATGTGGACCCAGCCGAGATCGGCAAAATC
>JAJYNB010000128.1 GCA_021786555.1 Bacillota bacterium
TATCGCACCAACTTCACCAATGGCAATATTGCGGTGGATTTGGAGAACAGGCTAGTCAAACTACCTAAACTTGGCTGGGTGAAATTCCGTACGGATAAAAAGTTAACAGACTTTCCTGGCAAAATTCTCAGTGCGACAGTGCGTAAAACCCCCAGTGGAGAGTATTGCGTCTCCGTTGTATGTCAAGCGGAAATTCAACCCTTGCCAATGACAACTGGTAAAATCGGGGTAGATCTCGGCATCAAGGATTTCGCAGTACTATCGAACGGTGAACACATCCCAAATCCCAAGTTTTACACTAAGTCCGAACGCAAACTGGTTAGACTGCAAAGAGAACACTCCCGTAAGCAAAAAGGAAGTAAGAATCGCGAGAAAGCCCGGCTCAAACTGGCCAGACAACATGAGAAAGCAGCCAACCAGCGCAAGGATCTGTTAGACAAAGTATCGTGGCGGCTAATTAACGAAAACCAAGTTATTAGCCTGGAGGACCTCCAAGTCAAGAACCTTGTGCAAAACAGGCGGCTAGCAAAAGCGATTCAGGATGCTGGCTGGGGTATGTTCAAAGGGATGCTGGAATACAAGGCCCGCTGGTACGGGCGGATTGTTGTAACGGTGGACAAATTCTATCCATCAACCAAGACGTGTCACAAGTGCGGACATACGGTTCCCATGCTGACTTTGGACATACGATCATGGCAATGTCCCGTTTGCCGGTCAGAGCATAACCGGGATGAAAATGCGGCAATAAATATTCTCAATGAGGGCCTGCGGATATTGGCAGGCTGAAGATAGATGAAGATGAACCGCAGGAACTGCGGGGATAGCCTGCTTGAGTCTTTGTAAGACCTATCCCGTTTCGGGGGGCAGGAGACGATGAGACAGGAATCAATGAAGCGATTGGAGTTTGAGGGTTATCTGAATCCCGCGACTTCAGTCGTGGAGAGTTTCAAAATGTCGGCCTGTCAGCATGGGCCTTAGCTCTGTTGCCAAAAGGTTTAGCCCTGCCTTTTAGTTCCGGGTTTTTTCTGGCCCGTGGGGTTTCATCCCTAAAATTTCTTGGCGTCTTTGCCCTTAGAGGAGCTTCTTCGGTCAAACTAACAAGTTTTGGGTTTGTCTCCTTGGTTAACAGCTTTAGAGCGGCTGATAATAGGGTGACTGAATCCGTTTCTTCAAGTAGATCTTCGGCGGCACCCTTATACTTTACAATGTCTTCTTCCTCTGCAACATGAAGCAGTTTTTCAATTGCGATTCGCTGCTGCCCTTTAAACGCTTCGATGGTTGAAGGGATAGGTTTACGAATCATCTTACGTCTGGTTATATTTTCTATGTTCCTTAGAAGGCCTATTTCGCGGGGTGTCACAAACGTTGTTGCCAAACCGCTTTTTCCCGCACGCCCAGTTCTACCGATGCGGTGAACATAACTTTCTGGATCCTGCGGAATGTCAAAATTATACACGTGGGTAACTCCGCTGATATCCAATCCTCTGGCAGCGACGTCCGTAGCTACCAATAGTTCAACTGTTCCCTCTCTGAACTGCCTTAAAACACTGTCACGCCTGGCCTGTGTCAGGTCTCCATGGATCCCTTCAGCGGAGTAACCCCGTTTGCTTAAGGCCTCGGAAAGCTCATCCACCCGTCGTTTAGTCCGACCAAAGACGATGGCCAGATCGGGGGCTTGAAGGTCCAAAATCCTGCAAAACACATCAAATTTCTGCTTCTCAGGAACTTCGATGTAATTTTGTTCGGTATTAACAACCGTTACCTCTTTGGTCCTTATACTAATTATTTCCGGGTTTCTCATAAATCTTTGGGCCAGCTTTTGGATTGGTTGCGGCATGGTGGCAGAAAAAAGCAAGGTCTGCCTTTCAGCTGGCACTTCTTGCAGGATCGTTTCTATATCTTCCACAAAGCCCATGTTCAGCATTTCGTCCGCTTCATCCAAAACAGTTATTTTTACCTGTTGGAGGCGTATTGTTCTTCTACGCATGTGATCCATTAAACGCCCAGGTGTTGCTACGATTATCCGGGGCCGCTTCTTTAAAGCCCGGATTTGCCTGTCAATGTCCTGCCCACCATAAATAGGAAGAGTAGAGACCCTTTTAAATTGGCCAATTTTGTTTAACTCTTCAGCAACCTGAACTGCCAACTCTCGAGTCGGAGTAAGTACTACTCCTTG
The DNA here is from genome assembly GCA_021786555.1 of Bacillota bacterium. Classification (GTDB taxonomy): domain Bacteria; phylum Bacillota; class Desulfitobacteriia; order Desulfitobacteriales; family JAJXUE01; genus JAJZPO01. The sequence goes on from JAJYNB010000128.1 coordinate 2,177, forward strand.
GACAGTTTCCAGATCCATATCAATCATTTCGATCAGTGGCAGGCCAAAGGCAGCAGTTTTTCCTGTACCTGTCTGCGCCTGACCAATCAGGTCTTTTCCTTGCAGTGCCAAGGGAATTGTCTGTTCCTGAATTGGGGTTGCTTCTTCGAAGCCCATGCTGGCAACTGCTTTAATCACCTGGGCGCTGAGTCCCATCTCGCTAAAAGAAAGCATGATTCGCTCTCCTCTCAAACAATTAGTGGATTCACCAATACTTTTCCCAAAAATATTCAGTGCATATACGCTCCTGTTGATAATGAGATAAAAATAAAGCACGGATGTTTTTTGTAAAACTTGTACTGCACATACGGGCTATTGGGTAAGCCTGCTGATAAACTTATCCCAGGGCAAAGGTGTTGTATAGCTGCGTATTGCTTTTTTGCTCCATACCATTTTGGGGAAACTCCCCTTTATGCCAGAATCCAGCCCGTATAGTGCTGCCAGGAAAGAAAAATTAAACATCTTAGTCAAACCTCCTCCGATAATTATTCTCAATTATCCACCATGTAAAAGCGCCTTAGATAAGGTCGCCTTCTGTAGAGAGCTCTAGAATCCAGAGAATGAAACCAGATATTATTTCGTCTCTCTAAACAAATAATACACCTTGGTGATAATCATTGTCAATAACTTTTTTAGATGACTTTCCCGTTTATGTGATACCCCATATCCACTACTGGAGGCGGCGCCCTGTCAGACCGTAAAACTCGCGTTATTATTGGTGCAATGGTTTCTTTGCCGCGGTGCACAATCGAAAATGACAGCAAAAAACAGCATGCTTATTCGAATAACCGGCATGCTGTTTTTGCTTTTTATCCTCCGCGTTTTATGGAGTAAGGGTGCTCCCGGATACCTCTCAATCAGAGTTGTTTTCTAGTTCCAGCTTTCTTTGGATTGCTTCCCGGAGGTCTTTCTTAGATATCTTACCGACACCGGTCAATAATTTTAAGAATTATCTTGTACACCGGCTTACGATATAAGCAAAGAATACGTCGCTCCGGCCGCTGAAAATACCAAGCAAGCAGGCGGATTGAAGGCGATAGATGTGATGTAGCTGGATTTCCCAGCAGATTTTCGAACTCCCGTGAGCAATTATTATCTGCTTCTATTCGGCCTTATACAATTTACACACGGTGTTCCTTAAAGACTCGGAACCAGTTTCCGGATCATAAGGAGTTGCTTCTATAATATAGTTGACATTGGATCTTTTCCAATTGTTCGATTCCAGTGGTTCCTCGGGAAACCACCATCCAGGCTGTGCGCTCACAACATTTGGGCTTAGTCCGTCGAATAGCCTGGCCTTCATTCTAATCCGTTTACCGGCCCGTGTTTCAACCCAGACCCAATCACCAGCTTCAATCCCGATAGTTCTGGCAGTTTTGGGATGAATTTCGATCAAGGGGTGAGGATTTGCCTGCCGTAAGGATGGCAGCTGTCGACCTTCACTGTGAAAGAACTCCCGTACCTTTGCCGTAGTCAGAATGTACGGGTAATCAGGTGAGGTGACAATCTCAAGTTCCCGAAACACCGGTAACGGATCGACACCCATGGATTCTAATGTTTTACTGTAGATCTCGAACTTACCGCTTGGGGTGTGAAACCCTTCAGTCTTGTATTTGAAATATTGCATATCCCCTAATCGAATGGTTTCATCAGTGAAATCCTTAAAATCAATATCTGCATCTTCAAAGACCCAATTTAGATAAGCATCCAGGGAATTCCATGGAAATGCTTTATCCATGCCTAATCGCTTTGCAACATCTAAGATAACTTCCCGATCATCTCTCACTTCGCCTATTTGAGTTATTTTTGTGCGCGACAAGACGCACCAAATCTTATGGAAATTGGCAATGTCATCCTGCTCCAACCATGTGGCGGCAGGCAATACGATGTCTGCGTATTTTGCCGTCGGGGTGAGAAAGAAATCCGATACCACCAAAAAATCCAACAGGTCGAGAGCCTTTTCAATAGTTTCTGTATTGGTATGGGTCAGGAGGGGATTGGAACCGACAATCCACACAGCTTTTACCCGGTAGGGTTTTGCTTCAACAATAGACCGCCAGAAAGTCGGCGGGTGTACAAAAGGCACAAATCGATATCGCCCGCCATCAACGGCAAGAGCTCTTTTTTCCGGTGATACCCAGTCCATCCCCAATATATCCTGATTAACTAAGGGCGACACGGAATGAAGATTGTCCGGCGATACCCATAATACATCCCCGCCCGGGCGGTCTATATTTCCGGTGATTGCCCTGAGAATCAGCAGGGCCCGGGCAGTATGGAAGGGGCTTAGGCTCATATCCATGCCATTGCCCCAATGAATCGATGCCGGCTTGGTTGTAGCGTAAATCCTTGCAATTGATTTTATGTCTTCGGCTTCGATGCCCGTAATGGCGGAAGCCCATTCCGGTGTGTAGGACTGGATATGAGTCACAAGTTCATCATAACCTGATGTATAGTTGTTCACAAATTCTCTGTCAATTAACTCTTCAGTTACGACAACATTCAAAAGAGCAAGGGCCAACGCCCCATCCGTGCCAGGCTTAAGACAGGCCCAATGCTGAGCCTTCTCGGCCATGGTTGTGCGGCGAGGGTCAACCACAATCAGCTCTTTGGCTCTCACTGCAGCTTTCTGGAGCATATTCCCGCACATGCCGTCTGCTGCGCCGGTCTGGGGAATATTGCACCCCCAGATAATCATGCAGGCAGGAGTCTGCCCTCCAAGGCCATAAATGTCACTGATAGGAAGGCCGCCCATCGTTATACCCGAGGCGCTCACTCTGGGAAAGAAGCAGATGTGCCCAGGGGCCACAAAGTTGGGTGTGCCGAATCCATTGGCAAACCTTGCATTAAAAACAGTATAGGGTCTCCCGGTTCCCTGCATCAAGGCAAAGTATTCAGGCCCAAACTCGGACTTAATTTTTGCAAGTTTCCCGCTAATTTCACTGACAGCTTCATCCCACGTGATACGTTCCCACTTATCTTCTCCTTTTTTCCCAACGCGGCGAAGCGGGTATTTTAAACGATCCGGGTGATACAGCAGCTCTACAGAAGCCTTTCCTTTGGGACATATGTAGCCTCTGCTGGTTGGGCTGTCAGGATCCCCTGCAACTTTAACTACCCTATCCCCCTGTACTTCAACCAACACCTGACAGACACCATGGCACATTCTGCAAGATGTCCGGACAGTCCTTGTCACGCTAGACATGAACACTCCCCCTCAAAAGTGGCAGCCTGGCTGTAAAGTACCACGGCGTACGCTTAAGGCTAAGTTTCTATGCCTTAGAGCAATATCCTCCAAAATTTTAATCTACAATGGCGTTCTTAGCTGGTTCTTGAACAAGGACTTCCTCCGGAGCTATTTCCAGTCAGAAAGGGCATGAATTATTGCGATTCATGCCCTTTAAACTTTTCCATGTATGTCATGGGTCTAGAGATCCTCCGGCTAACCCATCGGGGAGCTTGATTACCCGGCTAGATAAACCTCTGAAACAATCTTGTTGAACTCTGCCTGGCTTACCAAGCCTTTCTTTGCTATGCCCAGTTCTTTTACCCGCCGCAAAATCTCATTCACCTGTTCCGGCCCGGCCGAAATTTCCATCCTTTCCAGGAAGTACTCGATAGAACCTGTTCCGGACTTCTTGGAGAGCAGAATTTCTCTCTGGCTCCCAATTAACTCCGGTGCGTATCCCTCAACAGCCGGAGGATAGGATATCAGTTGTGTAACCGTAACTCCACTTTCCCGCTGAAATACAGTCTTACCCACTACAGGCTTTAAGGGGGACATAACCACATTGGTTATCTCCTCCACAGTCTTAGATAATTCGAGTAAACCTTTTAAGTCGATGTTAGTATTAACGCCGTAGAGTCCTTCCAGGGCGAACACCACTTCAGCCAGATCAGCATTGCCGGTTTTTTCACCAAGACCATTTACCGTCACGTGCACAGTGGTGGCCCCGGCACGCACCGCGGCTATCGTGCAGGCTACGCCCATGCCAAAGTCGTTGTGGCAGTGTACAGCTAAGGGAACCGGAACCCAGCTCCTGACCTTTTTAGTAAGATAATACATCGTTTCCGGTGTAGCCACACCCAGAGTGTCCACCAGCACCACTTCGCCGGCTCCACCCTCAAAAACAGCAGCTTCATAAGCCTTTTGCAGGAAGCCGAGTTCCGCCCGGGTCCCGTCAACTGCAAAAAACGCAGTTTTCATTCCTTTGCTTTTAGCGTACTGCAGCGTATCGGTTATCTTATGCAGTACGTTTTCTTCCGTATAGCCATAAGCCTTTATTTTATGCGGGCTTGTAGCTATCTCACAGATGATATTTCTGACCCCCGCTTCAAATGAGGCATCGATGTCTTTCCTGGTGCAGCGGCAGAGGGTCCACACTTCGGCGTTCTTCACTGCTTTAACAACTTCAGCCACAGCTTGCTTGTCCGTTTCCGATACAATAGGCATGCCCGCTTCAATCTGTTTAACACCTATATTATCGAGCAATTTGGCGATTCTCACTTTATCCTGGGCATCGAAACACACGCCAATAGTTTGTTCCCCATCTCTCAGAGTGGTATCGTAAATTTTAACCGATTCAGGGAACGTGTCTAAGCCAGCCTCGGATGCGGAATTATAAGGCGAAACCCAGAGATAATTTCTGTCCATGTCCATCTCTCCTTCAAAACTACATGCTTCTAGCAATTTACTTCGACAACAGCCCTCACCACTGAGCGTGAATTATTGGTTATAAACCTGAACGCTTCGGGAGCATCTTCCAGTTGAAAAACGTGGGTCACCAATTCCCGCGTCTTTAGCCTGTGGCTCTCGAGAGCTTTGACAGCATTTCCATACTCGAAGTAACCACCTTTACTCCCCATTATCGCTATATCCTTTTTGTACAACTGCCCAGCTTCGAAATTTTCTATGGGGGAGCCGGCAATTCCGAAAGCTATGATCCTGCCACCCTTTTTGACCATCGCTAGTGCCTGTTCCAAAGCGTCCGGCCTGCCGCTGGCTTCAATGACTACATCAGGCCCGTATCCATCGGTGGCTGCCAGGATTTTGTCAAGCCACCCGTCCCGACGAATATTGACCGTAATGTCCGCTCCTAACGTTTCTGCAGCCTGCAGCCTGTCATCATTCGTCCCGGTAACGATGACAGGAGCTGCACCGCTTTGTTTTGCCAATTGCAGCAACAACAATCCAGTATACCCCGGGCCAAGAATAGCAGCGCTTTGGCCAACGTTAATACCCGAACGGCGCAGGGCCCTGAGCGTAGTGGCCACAGCAGTGACTCCTTGAGCCTCTACCGGCTGGACTTTGGCAGAAATACGGTGCACGATTCTGGCTGGAGCCTTAACATACTCAGCCAATGCCCCGTCACACGTTCTCCCGTACACGAACGGCTTTTCGCAATATGAAGGCTGGCCCTGCTGACAAAAGTAACAGGTTCCACAACCCCAACTAGCCTCCGAAATGACATAGTCACCGGGTTTGACATTTTCAACCCCGGTTCCCACTTTAACTACATCACCACAAAATTCATGTCCCAAGACTACGGGATATGGCGCTGGGCTTATGCCTTTGTAGATACTGATGTCAGTACCACAGATACCTACCGTCCTGACCTTGATGAGGACCTCTGCCGCAGCCGGTTCCGGTATGGGCATATCCCGCTGAACCAAAAGGTTGGGCTCTAGAAGCTGAATGGCTTTCACAGCAATTCCTCCTGTTTAGCGGAAGGAGGCGTAAGTAATACGCCTCCTCTTACTTGTTGTTTACGCCATTAGTTCTTCACAATATGGATGGCGGCTTAGTATTTCATTTCCGTCTTCAGTAATGAGGATGGTATCTTCGATCCGCACACCACCGCCGCCCGGAACGCCGGGCACCAGAATGGCCGGTTCGCAGGAGAAACACATACCCGGTTTAAATTCAAAGGTTTTTTCGCCGGTTGCTGCCAATTCACCAATCAGCGGCGCTTCAAAGCCTGATATGCCTATAGAGTGTCCCAGCACCCCATGGAAACCCCATTCCTCGAAGCCGTGTTTTCTGATCACACCACGGGCTGCTTCGTTTACTTCTACATTTGTATGGCCCGGTTTTAGCAATTCATGCACGGTCATCATTTCCTCATACACGGCTGCATAAATTCTTTTCTGCATATCATTCGGCTTTCCATGAATTACTGTGCGGGTAAAGTCAGAAAAGTACCCGTTGAAGCAGCCCCCCAGGTCCATGAAGACCAGATCCCCCTGGCGGATCATCTTGTCAGAAGCAAAACGGTGCAAAGGAGCCGTTTCTTCACCCGAGGTTACGATGAGGTTGCACTGTGGAACCTCCATTCCAAGGGAGTAGAAGACCTTCATGACCTCTCCCAAAATTTCGCAGTTTCGGGCTCCGGTGCGAATATGGTCGATCGCGGTCTGCATACCCACTTCCGCACAGCGAGAGGACGTTTTCATTAATTTTATTTCTTCCGAATTCTTTACTGCCTTTGCCTCAATGACACAGCCGTCTCCATCTACTATCTCCGCCTTGGGGAACGCTTTGTTAATACCTGCAATCATTTCGAAGGTCCCGGCGTCAACACCGATTCGCCCGTTGGTAAAGCCTAGTTCAGCCAAGCCTTGCACGAACTCTTTCACCATTGTATCTACGATGCCCGGGTCTTCCATGGTGCCGCAGGGTCTGATCTCTTCAGGCTTCATCCAGGTCATAGTTGCCCTGCAGCGCGGAGCATCTCCACTAGTCACGTACAGTATGGGGCGGCTATTCGGGGTCATAATCGAAGCATTACGGGAAACGAAGGTTATTGGCCACCATAGTGGACGCAGACCGGTCATGTAGCGGATATTTTCGGCACGGAAGGTAATTAGCGCATCGAGACCGTGCTTCTTCATGTATTCCCGAAGTCTTTCCGTCCGCATTTCCCGCATCTTTGCAAAATCTACCCTGTCAACCCAATCCACCGCAAAATTCATCTAAAACTCCTCCTAGATATCTCGTTGTTTGCTGTAACGATTTAGTTATTTAATACTTCATCTACAAGATATTTGTTTGGATCATAATACTTGTCCGCATTGTCTTTAGTAATTAAGGTAGTTGGGACAACAATTTGCTTGGGAACCTGTTCCCCGTTCAGAAGCTTCAATGAGCTTTCCACGGCTTTACGTACCCCGTTGGTAATTGTGGCAATTTGGTCTATCTGTCCGTTTTGTACCGCCTTCACCCCTTCTTCCAAACCGGTAATTGACGTTACCTTTATCTTGCCGGTTTTTCCTGCCTGATTAATAGCCTGAATGATGCCCATAGTGATTTCGTCGGCATTGGAATGTACCCCATTAATTTTATCCCCATATGCCTGCAACCAATTTTCCATCAGTGTTTTGCCCTCGTCACGCTTAGCGTTGGATGGTTGCTGGGCCAGAATTTTAATGTCCGGATACTTTTTCAGAGTATCAACAAAAGCCTGAGTCCTTGCCAAATAGGAGCTGGCACCCGGAGTTCCCTGGGCAATCAGGACATTGCCTTTGCCGCCTAAGGCTTTTGCCATGTACTCGGCAGATACCCGCCCAGCCTCAGCGTCATCTGTCACTATGGCTGTCGAATAGTCGTTGCCTTGAACGGTCCGTTCCACCAGCACGACTTTTATTCCTTGCTGGTATGCTTTGCTCAGTGTTGCCAAAAGGGTTTTCTCGTCTCTAGGCTTTACTATTAGAAGATTGACACCTTTGCTGATTAGATCCTCGATATCCGAAACCTGCTTAATTGCTTGACCGCCGGCTTCGGTAGCGTAAAACGTTACCTCGGGGTGCTTCTTCCATTCAGCCGCCATTTGTGCATAGGCCTTGGCATTATAAGGCGAAGAAATGGTGTCAATGGAATACCCGACTTTAAACGTTTTCTTTGCTGGACTTTGAGTTGAAGATGTGGTTTGAGAACTGCACGCCGTCAGTAATGACAGACTGAGGCTCAGAACTACCAGACTCAAAAAGAACCTTTTTCTAATATTCATTACTCTAGTACCCCCCTTGCTTTTATCAATTTAGACCGCCTGCAAATGCCCATGGATACTTCTTAATAGATTCTCCTCGGATAGGTCTTCCCGGTTTAAAATACCTGCTACCCTACCTTCATAAAGTACCAGCACACGGTCAGACAACCTTGTCACCTCCTCCATCTCCGAGGAAATCATAATCACAGACAGGCCTTCTTTGCTCAATTGGATTATCAAATTGTGAATCTCCGCTTTCGCGCCAACATCTATGCCCCTGGTGGGCTCGTCCAAAATCAGTATCCTGGGATTAGTAGCCAGCCACTTGGCTACCACAACCTTTTGCTGATTGCCTCCTGACAAATTTAAGACTGCTTGTTTTGGGCCGGACACCTTAATTCCAAGCTTGTTGATGAAACTTTTGGCCATAGCCTCCTGTTTTCCCCAGCTTATGACGGAGGCAGTCGTGCACCTGTTCAGGACAGAAAGGGTTATATTAAGTCCACTGCCCATCAATGGAATAATGCCGTGCTCCTTACGGCTCTCCGGCACAAACCCGAGACCATGCTTAACGGCTTCAACCGGTGACCGGATAACCACCTTCTGACCGTTCAACCATATTTCTCCGGAGTCAATTCGGTCGATGCCAAACAGCGCTCTGGCCATTTCCGTTCGCCCTGAACCGACTAAGCCAAAAACCCCCAGAATCTCTCCTTTTCGCAGGCTGAAGCTTACATCCTTAAGCACTGGCCCGCGGTTAAGACCCTCTACCCGCAGGATATCCTCACCTACAGTGTCAGGTTCTCTATAAGGTGCGGTTTCCAGTGTCCTGCCAACCATCATCCTTATCAGAGAATCTGTAGTCAAATCAGCTGCATAGTCAGTGCCAATGTGCCTCCCGTCACGCATAACCGTTATCCGGTCCGCTATCTCAAATATTTCCGGTAGTCTGTGGCTGATAAAAATAACCGATACACCTTTCTGCTTCAAACGGGCAATAGTACTAAACAGGCTGTCCTTTTCCAGGTCGGAGAGAGCAGAGGTAGGTTCATCTAAAATTATCAATTTAGCGTTGTGGGCAACGACCTTAGCAATTTCAATCATCTGCCGTTTGCCGAAGGCCAGATTGCCGACCGGGGTATCGGGATCAATACTTATTCCCAATTCCTCCAGCACGACAAGGGCATCCCGCCTCAATCTCTTCCAGTCCACAAGTCCAGGAACCTTCCTTATGGGGTACCTGCCTAGGAAGATATTGGTTTTTACGTCTAGGGAGCGAATCAACGTGGGCTCCTGAAATACGATACCAATACCTTTTTGTCTGCATTGCATCGGGTTCTTGGTTAACAGTTCAGAGCCGTCGAACCAAATCTGCCCGTCATCTTTCTGGTACACCCCAGTTAGGATTTTCATCAGAGTGGATTTTCCAGCTCCGTTCTCACCTACCAGACCATGAACTTCACCTTTGTCTACCTCAAAATCAACTCTGTTAAGCGCCTGAATTCCACCAAAACGCTTTGTGATTCCTGTCGCTTTTAGCAAAGTCGTCATGTTCTCACTTCTTTCTGGTGCCAATGTAGACGGCGGAGATAATTATTACTCCCTTGGCAACCATTTGCCAGTAAGCATTGACATTGAGCAAGTTAAACAGGTTATTGATAATTCCCATCATGAAGGCTCCCAGCAAAGTTCCTGCTACACTCCCAACCCCGCCGCCGCCAAGATATGTACCGCCAATCACCACCGCGCTAATGGCATCCAGGGTTGTACCCTGACCGATTACCGGATCCCCCACTGAGGTTCGGGCAATTGCCAAAATTGCTGCCATGCCAACGAATGCACCAGAGAGGACAAAAGAGAGCGTCCTGTAATTTCGTGTATTGACACCTGACCAGAAAGTCGCCTCTTCGTTTCCACCTAACGCCTTTAAATACACACCTCCAGTGGTACTGGAAAGGAACAACTGCCCAAGTCCGATACACCCTACCATAATAATTACTGGAATGGGTATTAAGGCAAAGTTTCCGTTACCCAAGGTTGAAAATATAGAGGCATTGTGGTTTACAAAGATTGGCTGTCCCCCCGACAACAGCATGGCAACCCCGTCACCGACTGTTCCCATACCCATAGTCGCTATGAAAGGAGTGATTCCTGCTCTTGACACCAGAGTCCCTGTTGTAAGGCCAAAAGCCATGCCAAACAGGATAGATATTAGTACTATAAGCGGGAAAGGGAGGTTTTGGTTGAACGCTGCAAAGATGGCCGAAGCTGACAACACTCCTCCGACTGAAAGGTCTATCCCGCCAGCCAAGATGACAAACGTCTCACCCGCCGCCAAAAGACCTATTACGGACACTTGCCGGGCTACATTGAGCAAATTTCGAGATGTCAGAAATGCGTCCGACAAAACCGTGCCTATGACAATCAAAACTATGAGAGCAAGCACCATACCATACTTTCTAGCAATACCCAATATGTTTATCTGTCTTTTAGACTTAGCTGGGGCATCCTCCTTGGCGGACTCCAGACCGGACACCTTGACATCTTCAAATCCCATTCGCTACACCTCACTAAAGATTTCTCTGTTATAAAGGTTCACAGGTTTCTCGCCCCGCAAAACAGCCACAACATCTTTGGCCATGGTCTCTGAGGTTCTTTCAGCCGCATCTTCGGTCAATCCGGCTATGTGGGGCGTGACTAGCAGATTCGGGGCTTTCCACAGAGGGTTATCACTGGCTGGCGGTTCCTCCCCAAAAACATCCAGGGCTGCCCCTCCCAGATGGCCGTCCATGAGCACTTCAGCCAAGGCCGGTTCGTCTATTATGCCGCCACGCGAGGCATTGACTAATACCGCTCCCCGTCTCATGGACCTGAGTCGTTGACTGTTCAGGAGACCCTTGGTTTCTGGCGTAAACGGGATGTTGAGCGACACAACGTCAGATTCAGCCAGGAGGGTGTTCAGATCTTCGACGGCTGCAGCACCATTCTGTACAGCATAATCCCTGGGAATAAACGGATCATAAACTAAAACCCTCATGCCCAGACCTACTATACATTTTTGTGCTACAATACTTCCTATTTGGCCCAACCCCACAATTCCAATGGTTTTGCCCTGCAGGTCGACCCCCTTGTAACGGTCACGGAGCTGCCACTCCCCTTTGCGAACACACTGGTCGAACTCCACCAGTTTTTTGTGAAGAAACATAAATGCTGAGATTATGTATTCAGCAACACTGTTTGAATTGGTTCCTGGTGTGTTGATTACGGCTATACCCCTTGCCGAGGCAGTCTTGACATCAACATTGTCCACTCCTACCCCGTTTCGGCCAATCACCTTCAGTGAAGGTATTGCATTTATCAGACTCGCGGATACTTTGGTCAGCCTGACTATTAACGCGTCAGCATCTCTCGCTGCTTCAATCACTTCTTCATCAGAAATCCCCGAAGGAATAACCACCCGGCCGCCAGCCTGTAAGATTTCCATCCCTTTAGGGTGGATTGGCTGGACCGCAACTATCTTCTTCACTTGGTTTCCTCCATCCGTTCCAAAAACTGGTGCTTATAATATGACTCGAAGCTATGTTCCTTGTGTTTTCTTACAGCGGATTCTGCTTGTGGGCCCCCCCCCGCTGTAATGGCTTCGAATATGCCCTGGTGTTCAAGCACCGAGTGCTTCATCCGTTGCGGGTCCATGACAAAGAGAGCCCTGGCCCGTTCGGTTCGATTGGCCAAACCTTGGATCATTTTGTTTAGCTCTTCGTTACCACAGTTTGCACAAAGAATTTCATGAAATTCTTTATCCAATTTTCCGTAACTGCGATGGTCATTGGTTTGTACAGCAAGCTTCATGTGTTCAAGACATTCCTGTAATTGACCTGCTATATCTCTCCCCTTCCTTTGAGCCGTAAGCCCTGCTGCGTAGGATTCTAAAACAGCTCGAATACCTGAAAGTTCTTCGAACTCTTTGGGAGACAATTTCGCAACAACAACCTCGCTGTGGGGGGACACAGTCACCAGACCTTCAGCTTCTAACTGCTTAATTGCTTCCCTAATGGGTATCCCGCTGACACCCAACTGTACAGCAAGTTGGCGTAAAACTATGCGTTCTCCGGGCACCAACTCCCCGGCAACGATTGCTTCTTTGAGCATGGCATAAACAGCTTCCGTCTTCGTACGGACCTGAAGTGGCTTGTTATAACTCTCCATTTGATTCCTCCTAACACCATTGCGAGATACGGTCGATAATAGATGATATATCATATATCATTAATTCTACGAATATCCCCTAGTTCCTGCTATTTTTCAAAAAATTTTGACTAATTAAAATGGCTGCATTCGCATTCGTATCAAGATTACTCCACTTGCTGGGGCGGGATGCTTGGCCTTGTTGTTAAAAAAAACGTCATCGTTCGATACACTTCGGTCAATATAAAGTAAAAACAGCATGCTCATTCGGAATAATTGGCATGCTGCTTTTCGCTTGTTTATCCTCTCGTCCTATGGAGTAAGGGTACTGCCAGATGGCGGCATCTCGCGATTTTAACCTATCGGCGCAAAGCCTATTAGCTTTTGACGCCTGTCAGGCTTCCTCGTTCATTTGCGTCCGCACACAACCGGGAGCCAGGCTGTTGACCAAAATATTATAACGTACCCACTTGCGGGCCAGGCTCTTGGTCAGGGTTCCTCTCTCAAACGTTACTGCGCGCTCCTGAACCTTATTCAGGGGGCATTTAAGCATCTATATTGTATTTCTTTCCAAGTCCCTGGCGAATATAATCTCCCCGGGCAAATGTTCCCTGGTGACAACTCCATTGGAAAGGCTTACCGCCAATTCTGTAATGTTCATAAGTTCCCTGACATTGCCAGGCCAGTGATATTTCAGTGCTCATCAGCTTTCTGGGTATTTGGTGGAAACCTTTTAATCTTGCCATAATGTTTACACCTAAAACCATAGCTGATGTAAAACTAGCCTATGAAGGGTGGGAAGCGGCGAATTTCTACGCGTTGGCCGTAATTATTGCTCAAATCCCTTTCGCTTCCCTGTTCCAAAAGTGGCCTTTTGCCGGTAAGGCCACGCAGCCAACCGAGGGATTGGGCGTGCTTGCCATAAGTACTGCAGCGGCTTGGATAGTTTGGATGGCTTTAATCGTTCCGAGCTTGATGAAACTATCCCTGGACGAGCATCAGATAGTGACCCAACCTTTTGGTTCCTGGCCGGGTTTTTTGGCCTTTTGTCAGGCGTTCATTATCTTCTTCCTTATGCCGGCCGAAGGCGGCGAACAATATCCGATGAAACTCTTTGCGAAAAAGCAGCCTTTGATGGGGATAATCGGCCTTTTAATTGCCTTAGCTGCCGGATTTATGGTACCCCCGATAGTCAGGAGCATCATTACTCCGCTCAACCTGGTCCCCGGGGTTCCGGCGGATATTTTGGTCTCCTCATTGGAGCTTTCAATTGTGATATTTTTGTTGACCTGGCACCACTTATTCGATGACTATCCGGGTCCACAAGTGGTTACCAATACTGCGGCAAGGATCTTCATCAGAATTGCAATCTGGTTTGGAGGTGGCAGCCTTTTCGGGATCTTATGGCTAAAAACCTTTACCAAGCTCCCGTATGGGGCTAACAACCTGGGAATGGGTTTTCCAACCATGGGAATTTTGGGAGGGCAGTTTGCCTTACTTATGACTGTACTTTTTCTCAACACTTTTTTTGACAAATGGCCGTTGGTTCGCAAACAGGTGGTACTTGATAGTGCTAGCAAAAGGTACGGAGCAAATTAGGAACGTCTGGGGGAAAGGATTTCACCACAGTTTGTAAATGCCGGAAACAAGGCAAAACCGCCCACAGGTTTAAAATCAATGGGTGGTTTTGCTTTATATAATATTGTTTTTTCTTACTGTCCCAACATTTGTGACAGCTGCTCTTTGATATCCTTGCTTACAGCATCTTCACCACCAAAGATAGTTGCGCCAGACATTTTCATATTTTCAAGGTATATCATTTGATTATCCGACAGTTTTTTATCAGCAAGGATAATTGGCGCATTGTTTTTTGCTGCATATATGCTTCCCGCAAGGGCATCCGGAAAGTCATTCCCAGTTGCCACACATACACTATCTCCTGACAAATCAAAGTATTTTGCTGTTTCAAGTGAAGTCTCAAACCTGTCTGCTCCGCCTATCCTCACAATGTTTGCTTTATCTATTGAGATGCTTTTGGCAACCTCATTTTCAACCGCTGTATCTATGGCTCCCTGCAGTCCTAGAATATATACCTTGCACGGATTTATTTTTAAAAGTTCATCCCTTACAGAATCTGAAATTCCATCCTTTTCTACAAGAAGTATGGGATATTGCTTTATCGCTGCAGGACTGCTTACGGAAAGTGCGTCAGGATAATTCTCTCCGGATACAAGCACTATTGGCGTTCCGGGCTTTACTCCTAATTCTTCAGTAATCTTCATAGAGGTTTCATATCTGTCTGCTCCGCCCAACCTGTTAATATTCTTAAAGCCTGCTCCGTTTATTTTTGTTTCCATATCCGTGCTTAGCGCACCGGTGCCTCCAAGGATATATACCGTTCCTGCAGGATTCATATATTCTTTCAAATATGATAATACTTTCTGCTGATTCTCTTCAGTGCTTCCGACCAGCAGTATGGGCGCATTGAGCTTGTATGCCAGAACACTTCCCGCTAAAGCATCGGGATAATTTTCCGCAGTAGCAAGTATTACATTAGGTATGTTATTGCCAAACATTGTTTTGGCAATTTCAAGGGCAGTATCAACTCTGTCCTGTCCAGACAGTCTTTCAGCTCCTGTTTCCTGCATTTTAAAGTCCCATTTGACAAGTTCCTCTTCTACAGAGAATATCGGACTTTTATATTTGTTATAGCCGACCTTTTCTGCCACTATATAATAGTCTGAATTGGGGAATACCATGAAGGCATAGGCTCCTGAAGCATCGCTTACCTGGGGATTTATATTATTCTTGGGCTTGAATCCATCTATCACCGGAAGCGGTACTGCAGTACCGGGAGTTTTTCCTGTCGACTTATTTCTTTCAGTATTTGCATAATACAACGTAACGTTTGCTCCGGCAATTGCCTTTCCTGTAGCAGAATCAGTGATTATTCCGTACGGGTCTATTAAAGTACTTGTAAAGTGTACATCACCATTGTTTCCAACTTTAACATCTATAGTTCCAATTGTAATCTTTTGTCCGTTTCCTAAATCAAAAGTAACAGCGAATTTAGACTCTGACCCATTAACCAGGTTTTTAACCTGAATAGTTCCATCTGCAGAAAGGGCAATAATTGAATTACTTTGTGATGCTGAAAAAACCAATTTAGAAATATCACTTAATGGGGACTTAGTTCCGTCCGGTTGTTTTACTAATATAGCCTCTTCTGATTTAACTGAAACGGTTTTGGTTCCATTTACTCCGGTAGTTACCTGAACTTCTATCCCCTTGACCGACTGCCCTGTTATATTCTCTATAACATCCCCCCGTACAGTTGTTGGTGCTGGCGCAGGAGATGCATCGGCATTGCTGGTAAGCGCCATCCTTGTCACTGTTATTGTATATGTCTTTGTTGTTGTTGTGTCTTGTGCCGTTACTACAACAGTGATCGTATTGCTACCCACATTCAAATTAATATTCCCTGACGCCTGTCCACTGGTTACATTAGTTCCGTTTACTTTTACTGTTGCATTCGCATCACTTACCGTTGGGGTTACGGTAATACTGCTTACTGGATTAGCTACACTTGTACTGTAAGCAGTTGTTCGGGCTGCAAAGTCCGGGCTGAGTGTTCCATCAGATAGCGTCAAATTGATTAAGTCGGCATTAGCAGTGTCAATAATTGGACCAACTCTTTGGCTTTCTACAGCAGATCCGGTATTAGTACCATCACTTGGTGTAACTTCAAAGCTTATATATTTGCCTGTGTCT
>JAJYNB010000219.1 GCA_021786555.1 Bacillota bacterium
ATCTTCAGTGAAGCAAGGGGAGGCGCTCCTGTAGGTGAAGATGGAAGCGGCAGCTTTTATTTTTTATCAAATGGGCAAAATTACCGGCAGGAGCTTAGGCTGCAGCGACTTTGCGGGTCTTGCCGCAGTTCTGGGTTCGCTGGAATTGGGCAATGTACAGTTGGGGAAGGGAGACTTTGCCTGCCCTGTGTTTCGCGTGTATAATTCCTCCGCCTTGCGCCACTCGACGGGAGGAACTCAGTGTTTTTACCAGGCCGGTCTGATTGCCGGGGCGCTGGAAACTCTTTGGCGGCGGGAAGTTGAAGTCGAAGAAACCAGCTGCAGCGGGCTGGGTCATGACTACTGCGAATTTAAAGTTATCCAGAATCCTGAAGGACTATCCTTTTTCCAGCTAGCTTTGCCAGATTTGGATTCCAACCTAGGTGTCAGGCAGAAGGCGCTGGTCAAAGACCTGCTGGGACGGCAGGTACAGTGGTTCACGGAGAAATGCTCAGCAGAAAGCCATAAGCGGGAACAGGCCGGTCCAACCGGCAAGACTCCGGCAGGATTCACCTTCGACGATATCTGGGGAGTATCCGAGAGTATTTTGCGCCTGAAAAGACTGGCGGAAAGGGCTGCCCGTTCGGACTTCACGGTGCTGCTGCAGGGAGAGTCCGGTACGGGCAAAGAGTTATTTGCCCAGGCTATCCACGCTATGAGCCGGCGGTCAGCGGAACCGTTGGTCTGTGTAAACTGTGCCGCTATCCCTGATAGTCTGTTAGAAGCGGAGTTCTTCGGTTACGAAGAAGGCTCGTTCACCGGGGCTAAAAAGGGTGGCAAACCCGGGAAATTCGAGCAGGCTGACAAGGGTACCTTGTTCCTGGATGAGATAGGGGATATGCCGCCGGCCCTGCAGGCAAAACTTCTGCGGGTCCTGCAGTATGGGGAAGTGCAAAAGCTGGGCGGCACGGCGCGTCTGCAGGTAAATGTGCGTTTAATTACCGCAACCAACAGGGACCTGACCAGGATGCTGGCAGAAAAACTCTTCCGGGAGGACCTCTTCTACCGCTTGAATGTAATCCGCCTGGAGATACCTCCCCTGCGGGAAAGGACAGAAGATATTCCGGTTCTGGCCAGGAACATCCTGGAGCGGCTCAACCGGTGTTATCCGGAAAATCGCAAGGAGATAGCTCCGGCGGCCATGGAAAAACTCAGACAGTATGTCTGGCCGGGCAATATTCGTGAGCTGCAAAACATCATGGAGCGGCTGTTTTCTTTGGTCGAGTCCAGGGTGATCGGGGGCGAAGACCTGGACACCTTCTTACCTGCCAACTGGGCGACCCGCCACGGGTTTGACAATAAGTCCCTGAAAAGCAGCCTGTGGGAGATTGAGCGGGAATTGATTTTGGAGGCTATCGCGGCAGCGGGCGGGAACAAGTCCCAGGCAGCCAAGATTTTGGGACTGCCGCGTTCCAGTTTTTATGAAAAGTTGAAACAATATAACCTGGCTTGACCTTTTCGGAATTGTCTGAATTATCGGATAATGTCCAGAACCTGGACACATCTAAACCTGCCGCCCTGGGCAGGTTTTCTTATTTTCCGGGCCTTGTGGGCTTTTTGGCTATGTGGCACCGGTCTTGCTATGGCAGATAACGGAAGGGAGGCGATGTATTGTGGCGGTTGAGAGGAGAGAGCAGCAGGAAGGAGACCTGCTGCTGCAAACGGCTGTAGAGGACTATGCTGGAAGCAGCGGCCAGCTGCCGGTCATCGACGAGGAGAGCCTGGACCCGGAATTTATAAAGCTGGTGGAGGTGTTCTCCGGCCACCAGCATGTGAATGCCTGTATCCAGTGTGGTACCTGTTCGGGTTCCTGTGCTTTCAGTTATAAGATGCAGCAGACCCCGCGCAAGCTCATGGCTATGATTCGCGCCGGTATGCGGGATGACGTTCTGGCGAGTGACACCTTTTGGTACTGTACATCCTGCTATTACTGTTCTGCGCGCTGCCCGCGCGGGATCAACCTTACTGAAGTGATGTATGCCCTGCGCCACCTGGCGGCGGGCAGGCGCAAGAACACGGAAGCGGCTGCTTACTACGACTGCTTCAACTCGGTGCTGCGCAGTTACGGCAGGCTGTACGAGAGCGGCTTATTGGTGAGGTTAGCCATGAAGACCGATCCCATGAGCCTGGTGGCCTATGGCCCGTTAGGAGTGAAGATGTTCCTCAAGGGCAAGCTCAACCTCCTGCCGGAGAGGGTACGGGCCTTGGATGAAATCCGCCAGTTGTATGCCATAGCGGCGGAAATGGAGGAGGGAATATGAATTTTGCCTATTACCCCGGTTGTTCCCTGCACGCTTCGGCACGGGAGTACGATGAATCTACCTTGGCGGTGTTTCAGGCGCTGGAAGTGGGTCTGGAGGAGATAAACGACTGGAATTGCTGCGGCACCACGGCTCTGCCCTCAACCAATTACCTGTTTTCCCTCCTGGTACCCGCCCGCAATCTGGCCCTGGCGGAACAAAAGGGGCAAATTGTGGCTGTAGCCTGTAATTCCTGCTTTGTCTCCTTGCGCAGGGCAAAATCGGTCTACGAGGATAACCCGGAGTGGCGCAGCAAGATCTCAGAGGCGATGAAGCGGATAAATTTTAACTTTAGCGGCAAAGTGCAGGTCAGGCATATCCTGGATATAGTGGTTAACGAAATCGGCCTTGAGCGGATTGCCGCGAACGTAAAGCGCCCCCTGCACGGGCTGAAGGCCGTTCCGTATTACGGCTGCCAGATTGCCAGGCCGCTGAACGAATTTGCCCACCCGGAATTGCCGACGGAAATGGACAGGCTGCTGCAAACCCTGGGGGTAAGGGTGCTGCGCTATGACCACAAAACAAAGTGCTGCGGCGGTTCCCATATAACCACTAAAGAGGCCGACACTCTGGGGTTGAACCAGGAATTGTTGGAAGAGGCTCAGATGCGCGGGGCGGAGGCCATCGTGGTCAGCTGTCCCCTCTGTCAGTTAAACCTTGATGCCTACCAGGAGAAGATTAACCAGCGCTTTGGCACCAACTACCAGATCCCGGTAATTTATTTTACACAGCTGCTGGGAGCTGCGCTGGGGATTCCTTTAAAGAAACTCGGACTTAAACGCAACCTGGTCCCCGCCAGGCGGCTGGTGGAAAAGTATATCGAGGAGGTGATGTGATGGCTGAGATCAAAACCGGCGTATATGTGT
>JAJYNB010000036.1 GCA_021786555.1 Bacillota bacterium
CTCATAGTCAATAAAATTACGAATAATAATATTTGTATATAACCTTAATATTCGACTTTTTGCTCCCCAGGACCAGTCTTCTTTTTTCCAATAGGTTGCTTATTCAAGCAAATTTTATTCCCTTGCAACCTTCTGCACCGTCGGCTCAGCCCCGCAAATTCTCCCTGGGGAGCCCAAAAACAGGCCAAATCTGTGAACCCCTTAAATAGGCCCGATTCTAAACTAAAGCAGAACTTCACCATTGATAGGGCCGGAGCACGAACTTATATTCAATAGGCAACCAGGAACAGATCCCTGACTCCTGACTCCTGACTCCTGACTCCTGACTCCTGACTCCTGACTCCTGACTCCTGACTCCTGACAATTTTACGCCGGCTGGTTATATTTGTGGTCCAGGTTGACGAATTTGGTGTACTCTTTGAGAAATCCCAATTCCACCACTCCCACCGGTCCGTTGCGGTGTTTGGCGATGATTATTTCGGCCACTCCCTTTTTGCTGGACTCCTCTTTGTTGTAATACTCATCGCGGTAGATGAAGGCGATCAAGTCGGCGTCCGCTTCGATGGCTCCAGATTCAAGCAGGTCAGACATGATAGGTTTCTTATCCTGGCGCTGCTCTACACTCCGGTTAAGCTGTGACAGGGCGATAACCGGGACATTCAACTCCCTGGCAACGGACTTGAGACCGCGGGATATCTGGGCTACCTCCTGCTGACGGCTCTCGGTGCGCTTTGCTCCGCTCATGAGCTGCAGGTAATCAATTACGATCAAACCTAAGCCGTGTTCCGCTTTCAACCGCCTGGCCTTTGCCCTTAACTCCCCGACCGAAATTCCGACTGTATCGTCAATAAATATGGGAGCCTCAGATAAGGGTCCGACGGCCAGAGCGAGCTGCGGCCAGTCGCTTTCCAGCAAATTTCCTGTCCTTACTCTTTGCTGGTCCACCATGGCCTCAGCACAGAGCATCCTCTGAACGAGCTGCTCCTTGGACATCTCCAGGCTGAATATGCCCACAGGCACCTTTTGACGTACAGCTGCGTTCTGGGCCATATTGAGCACCAAGGCGGTTTTTCCCATGGAAGGCCGCGCCGCAATGATGATCAAATCCGAAGGCTGCCAGCCGGAAGTCATGCGGTCCAGATCCGTAAAAAAGCTGGGCACCCCGGTGAGGTTCCCTTTATTGCGATAGAGAAAATCAATTTTATCAAAGGTGTCCATCAGGATGGGGCGGATATTGGTAAAGCCCCCCAGGGCCTGGCGCTGGGAAATCTCAAGGATGGTGCGCTCTGCCTGATCAAGCAGGCCGCCCACTTCTCCCGAACTTTCATAGCCCATGGCGGCAATAGTGGTTGCAGCCTTGATAAGGCGGCGCAGCAGGGATTTTTCCACTACGATTTTGGCATGGTATTCCATGCCCGCCGCCGTCGGCACCGAGTTGGCCAGGGAAGCGACAAAGGGAATACCGCCGGCCTTTTCCAGATTTCCTCTGCTGCGGAGCGCCTCTGCAACCGTAACCATATCTACGGGTTCGCCTTTTTCCATCAGCTCCTGCATCACCTCAAAAACAAGGCGATGGCTATCATGGTAAAAGTCCTCTGGCTTAAGCAGCTCCGCGGCGGTGGTAACCGCTTCCCGGTCCAGCAGCATGGCTCCTAGAACTGAGAGCTCCGCTTCCAGGTTTTGCGGAGGTATCTTGTCAAAGTGGACCATGAAACAGCTTCCTCCACTGAAGGCCGTTGAAAAACTGCGTCTAGCTTTGTCGCTATACTTGTTTTTGAACTGCCTTGTCATTCTGAACGGCCTGGTTTTTGGCTGGTTCTTACAGCCTAACCTACCAGGGTCTGCGCCCCAGCCTCAAATACATGGGTCATAGCCTCTTCCACGCTCTGCACAGGGATTACATTTATTCCCCTGAGGCCGGTCGGCACGTCTTTGGCATTTTCCGCCGGAATCAGGACAGTATTGACCCCTGCCTGCTTCGCTCCATAAATTTTTTCATATACGCCGCCGACAGCTTTGACCTTGCCCCGGATGGAAATCTCGCCGGTGACGGCAACGTCCTGCCGCAGAGGAATGTTCTGCAGGGCACTGTATACAGCTAAGGTGATGGCCAGGCCGGCCGAGGGGCCGTCAATCCTTCCCCCGCCCACCACATTTATGTGCAGGTCGAAATCCTGCAAATCCTTGCCTATCAGGCGGCGCAGGACGGAGGCGGCATTGAACACCGAGTCCTTGGCCATACTTCCAGCAGTATCGTTAAAACGGATTGTGCCTTTGCCGTTGCGGTCTGGAAAAACTCCAGCCTCGATCTCGAGCACAGAACCCAGGAATCCCGCCACACCAAGCCCCAGGATTTTGCCTGCCTCAAAGGACTGGGAAGCTTTTTGGGTGACATAGGGACTAAGGCGGGCAGCCCTAAGAACCTCGTAGACATGCTCTTCCCGGATAACCAGGGTTTGCCCCTCGTTCTCCTGGCGGAAGAGAGCCAGCCCATAAGCATCGGACAGGATATTGTTGGCCTTACGCCCTTCAATGGTATATTCCCCGATTATCTCCGAGACGGCGGGTTCCAGTTCCACTTCCAGTTTCTGCGCTGCATTGAGCACAATCTCCTGGATATCCTGGGGCGTCAAGGGTTCGAAGAATATCTCCGCACACCTGGAGCGCAGAGCGGGGTTGATGTCCTGGGGTTCACGCGTGGTGGCGCCAATCAGGACAAAGTCCGCGGGAGCGCCTTCATCAAACATCTTCTTGATATACTGTGGCACGTTGGGGTCATGGGGGTCATAGTATGAGGATTCGAAATGTACCCGTTTGTCTTCCAGCACCTTTAATAGTTTATTGAGCAGCATAGGGTCCATTTCGCCAATTTCATCGATGAAAAGTATCCCGCCATGGGCATCACTGACCAGACCCAGCTTTGGTTCGGGTATGCCCGTATCCGCCAGATCACGCCGCGCCCCCTGGTAAATAGGATCATGCACCGACCCCAAGAGTGGATTAGTGGCATCCCGCAGGTCCCAGCGCAGAGTGGTTCCGTCTACCTCGATAAAAGGGGCATCCTGGCCAAAGGGGCTGGAGTCCCGTTGTTTGACTATATCCAGTACCAGCCTGGCCGCCGTGGTTTTCCCTACGCCGGGCGGGCCGTAAATCAAAATGTGCTGAGGAAAAGGCGCTGATATTT
>JAJYNB010000034.1 GCA_021786555.1 Bacillota bacterium
GCCGTTGACCGGCTGAACAGGTTGGACAGCTGGGTCGGGAGTCCCCACGTAAACCTGCAGGCTTTCCACCGCACCGTTGGTTTTGACGCCGGCTTGCAGCGAAACCTCCTCTACACCTTTTACCGTGAGCGCCAAGGCTTTAGCCTGCTGCTCCAGCACCTGTTTAAACCCGTCCAGGGCAGCTTGCTGACTCTTCTCCTTAAGGTTCTGCCCCTGCTGCAAGACCTGGGCCAGTTCCTGTCCGCTGCCCGCTTCCGACTCGGACCAGGCCGGAATTTCAAAACTCAACGGCCTGTCCAGCAGTTTGACAGCAGGACTAAGAACAGCCATCAGCACAAACAACCCCATCACCAGCTGAACAAAACGGC
Source organism: Bacillota bacterium (assembly GCA_021786555.1). Lineage (GTDB taxonomy): Bacteria > Bacillota > Desulfitobacteriia > Desulfitobacteriales > JAJXUE01 > JAJZPO01. The sequence continues at coordinate 369 of JAJYNB010000034.1, forward strand.
GCATCGAATTGTTGGGCAGCAGAAGCTCAAGGAAACTTGCCAGCAGGATGACTATGGCAATATTGCGGACAATAGACCGAATCGTATCCATAACATCACCTTCCACAAAGAAAGCCCTACGCGAGTCTTGATAATACACCAAAGGCGTGAGTCAGAGGGTAATTCAACATTTCGTACGAAAAACGCTACTTAAAAGTCAAGGCTGCTTCAGGGAGGGTGAACATTTCTGGAGCAAATTTACACCTGGCTCTGGTAGTCCGAGCCGCCGTGCTGACCGTAAGCCAAGGAATGCACATGTAGGCGGCGGACTTGTTAAAGCACGGGAAAAACATAGGACCACCATTTAAGTCATACCAAGACCGAGAATTGAAAATTTGCGTAAGAAATGTTCACCCGACTGCCCCAGCTGACCTAAAATCAGCGTTTTTCGTGCTTTCATGGGACGATTTCCAGATATCAGCGGAGCATTACTGTCAGGTTGCCTGTGGCTAATATTATGGACACGGCCATAAAGAACATGATGGCCACGGAAGCAACACAGGCAAACACCAGCGTCAGGCTGGAACTCATGGCCTGCAGAGCATCGGCCAGGGAAGCGTTGCCTAGGGGCTGGACCAGAGCGGAAGCCAGACGGTAAATAAGCATTATGGAGATTATCTTTATCACCGGCAGCAGACAGAGGAGCAAAATAACAATAATGCCGACCAAGCCTATGGCGTTCTTCAGAAGGAGAGCAGACCCTACTACCAGCTCAATGGCATCGGAAAACCAGCGCCCAACCACAGGCACAAAGGCATCAGTGGCAAATTTGGCCGAGCGCAGAGCCACCCCGTCGCTGATGGAACCTGCTACGCCTTCAACAGTCATTATGCCGATAAATAGGGTAAGGCTTAAACCCAACACCGCCTTACTGGCGAAGTCCAGCAGGGATGCCAGTTTTGACACTTTGATATGGTCGGAGATTTGGTTGACGACAGCCAGAATTGCTCCCAAAAACACCAGGGGCAGAACAATGTCTTTAATAATTGTTGAGATGAAGCTTAGGGCGGAGATAATAAACGGGTGAAAGATCGCTGCTGTAGTCAGATTCCCTAAGGCCACCAATAAGGTCAGGAGAACGGGCAGGAGGGCCTGCATAAACCCCACCATATCATCGATTGCCTTTTTCCCGGTATTCACCGCCAGAGTCAGGGAAGCCAGGGCCAGGGTAATCAAAACCAGATAGCTCATGGCTTGGGCCACTTTGCTGACACTGCCTTCAAAGGAGTTCTGCAGATGCTGTAAAATACCGCACAAGACGGCCAGGGCGACCAGCTTGGCCATCAGGCCGGCACTTGCCTCCACTTCCCTGAACAGGAGTTTGAGAATCCCCGCAAAGAAGGCCTGCGGCCTAAAATCTATTTTCCCCGCCTTGAGGTTTGACAGCAGATTTCCCAAGTCCAATTGGGGGAAATAACCGCTGGTTTCCTGGTCTACCTGATTAATAAACCCCTGCACCTTGCTCAGGTCTATGCTGCCCAACTGTGCCTGAACTTTTTCCTCCGTATTTCCCAGTGCCCCTGTACCGGCTGCCAGGAGGGAAGGCGTATGCAGGAAGGCGGAACTTGTCCAAAAGGCAATCAGAAGCAGCAAAAGCCTGATATATTTCGCTCCCAAACCTTCATCTCCTCCGGACCGGACAGGGAGGCTGCGCCTCCGTCCCGAACTGATTCAGGGAATCAACCGGATTACAGACTCCATAATGGCCACAATTATGGGCAGGGCCAGGACCATCACCAGGACCTTGGCCGCGAACTCAACCTTGGCGGCTATGGCGCTTTCACCGGCATCCCGGCAAACCTGGGCTCCGAATTCAGCTATATAGGCCACGCCCACAATTTTTAGCACGGTTGCCAGGTAGAAGGAATTAACCTGGGCATGATCAGCCAGATCTCCCAGTACGTCCACAACTGCCTTGATTTTTGTCGCAACCAGCAGGAAAATAATCACCCCGGCCGTCACACTCAACAAGACAGCTATTTCCGGCCGCTGGTTTTTTAGCAAGACTACCAGAATCGCGGCGATTAGCCCAAATCCCACGATTTGTACTATTTCCATGGGTACCCGCCCCTAATAGAGGTTAAAAACTTGTTTTACCAGGCCGAATAGCTGACCGATAAACTGCACCACCAGGATTAGTACCACCACAACTCCAGCCAGAGTCAGGAGTTGAGCCTGTTCTTCCTTGCCGGCCTGTTTCAGCACCATGTTTATTACCGAAATCAGGATTCCGATACCGGCAATTTTAAACACCAAATCGAAGTTCAAGCTTATCCACCTCTCTTATAAAATTGCCAGGACAATCGCAGCCCCGGCCAAAAAGCCCATATATCGCCACATACGGGCAAGTTTTCGGCTTTGTTCTTCTGCCAGTTCCTCCGCCGCAAGCAAACGGGCGCAGCCGAGGCGCAACTTTTTTTTCTCTTCGATGCGGTCGGTGCTTCCCAGCCCAATGCCGATATTCAAGATGGTACGCCAGTCCTCAGCAGTAAGACAAAACTCTCGGCTCAGTTCCTCCCCGGCCTGCTGCCAGGCTGCTCCGGCGGGAATGCCCTGCGTGATCTGCCCGGATACAGCAAGAAAAAACTTGTCGGTCGGAGCTTCAATCCCGTTAACGGCACTGGCCAAGGCCTCTGGCAAAGGTGTGGAACTGTAGCTTATTTCAGTTTCCAGCGCCCATACTGCCTGGTGGAAAGACCTTAACTGCCTGGGCCGCAGGGCATAGCGCTGTGCCCTAACGAGCCCGAAG
>JAJYNB010000085.1 GCA_021786555.1 Bacillota bacterium
CCCAGGACACGGGGACGGTTCTGTTGTCCTGGTTTATGGTATGATGGGGGAGAATGCAAAGATGAAAGGATGAGGGATTTGGTTAAATTGGCTGATTTGGCGGCGGGCGCTTACTGGGAAACAACCGGGCTCAGACTGGGTGGGGGGGAGCCGCCGGAGCTGATTATGGAAATCCGTGAGCCTGTGCTGCAGGTGTATGGCAAAGTGCATGGCGGAGCTGTGGCCGGCTTGATTGACTCGGCCATTGCAGTGGCGGTAAACTCCGAACTGCCCCCTGAAAAAGGTGCTGCTACAGTGGAGTTGAAACTCAACTTCCTGCGGCCGGCCGCTGTCGGAATTCTGCGGGCACGCGGCGAACTATTGAGTAAAGGAAAGCTTTTGTTGGTGGGGGAGGGACGGGCCTGGGATGAAGATGGTCACCTGGTGGCTGTCGGTATAGCCACGTTCCGCACTTTTGACATGAAATAGCACTTAACAGCGGCGCCTTCTGGTTGACCAAGCGCAGTGGCTCCTCGCGAAATACGCATAACCTGGGAAACTTGCTTATTCTTGAGTTTTGTATGCAAAATTGCATAGGTGAATCAATTGGAACCAAATTTAAGTTATTGCGGGTGCGTTGATAACGCTGTGCCCGAGAGAAGGTTTTCGGCATATGCATTGGTGCAAAAGGTAATTATTTTAGAATAATAGTAATTCAGGAATACATACGACCGATTAACACCAAATATACACCGTCCGGAAGTAATTGGCTGAATAATTCGCGAAAAGAATGTAAACTGACATCAGCATGAAGTTCAACTCAATGCAAAGCATGAAAATGTATGCCGTAACGCATGGGTTGGACCGGATGACTTGAGTGATCGGAACATTAGTTGCTGCTTCAATCAGATTAAGTTACCTAAAATAGTGGATAAGTTAAAGTTTTAACAGGTTTCTTCTTGAAGGTGTTCATCAGGTGACACTTCAGTGGAAATAATAATTCAGGGCAAAAATGAAAGGTGGTAATTAATTTGGCTAATTTAACTGCCCCTATGTCCGGTAAAGTCTTTAAAATCAATGTTGCCGTAGGCGACAAAGTGGAAGTGGACGACGAGGTAATAGTCCTGGAAGCTATGAAAATGGAAACCCCTATCTTTGCTGCTGATGCAGGAACCGTGAAAGAGATCAAGGTCAATGAAGGTGACAATGTCGGCGATGATGATGTTCTGGTGGTAATCGAATAGGGAACCTTTCTGGTCAAGCTTGATGCCCCCCGTGTAAAGCGGCTTGCCTGCTGCATGGGGGCACCGTTTTACCCTCGGGTTAGAAAGGAAGATGTGAGTTAATGTTCAGACAGCAGTTTCCCTTGCGGCCTTACTTTGAAAAAATGCCGGACATCGGCAAGCCTCTGAGCGATGCTGAAATCAGGCGCACGGAAGAAAACGTATCTTTTATCAAGGAACAGGAAGCGCTGGTATCCTCAGCAGTAGAAAAGGTGGAAAACTCAGGGATCCCGGCGGACGTGATCCACAAACGGGGACAGACCACGGTCTATGACAGGTTGGAGTATCTGGTTGACCCTGGCACATGGCGTCCGCTGCACACCCTTTATGACCCAGCTGGGAACGAGGAAGGATGCACCGGTGTTGTGGACGGCCTGGGCAAAATCGAAGGCAAGTGGGCAGTAATCATCGCCTTTGATAACAAGGTAATGGCGGGGGCATGGATTTCCGGGCAGTCCGAGAACATTCTGCGGGTAACGGATCTGGCTAAAAGGCTCAACATTCCCCTGGTCTGGCTCACCAACTGCAGCGGTGTTAAGCTGATGGAGCAGGAGGGTGTTTACGCCAACCGCCGCGGCAGCGGCGCTCCATTCTACCGCCACGCCGAATTGAATCAACTGGGAATCCCTATTCTCAATGCCATCTATGGAACGAACCCTGCGGGCGGCGGTTACCAGGGTATCAGCCCTACAATTTTGCTGGCCCATAAGGATGCCAATATCGCCGTAGGGGGAGCGGGAATTGTCGGTGGCATGAATCCCAAAGGCACCTTTGACCTTGAAGGCACTCTGCAGTTAATTGAAGCTACCAAGAACTTCAGGGAGAAGCCGCCTGGCAGGGTGGAGACCCATTTCGATCAGACGGCGTACTTCCGGGAAGTACATGATACAGAAACGGGTGTGCTCGACGGCATCAAAGAGTACATGAAACGCCTGCCTGCTTATGACCCGCAATTTTTCCAGGTGGCCGAACCAGCTGAACCCAAGTTCCCGCTGGAAGACCTTAACCGAATCGTCTCAGCCAATCAAAAGCGCCCCTATGATGCTATCCAGGTGCTGTCCCGCCTGACTGATAACAGCGAGTTTATGGAGTACAGGCCGGATTACGGTATTGAAGTATTCTGCGGCATAGCCAAGATCAGCGGTTTTCCTGTGGGAGTTATCGGCAACAGGCAGGGAGTGTTTCCAAAATATCCGGAATACGCCAACGGGGCCTATGTGGGTGTGGGCGGCAAACATTACCGTCAGGGCTTAATCAAGCAGAACGAGTTTGTTACCTTCTGCGGCCGGGACAACCTCCCTATCATCTGGCTGCAGGACACTACGGGAATCGACGTAGGGGACCTGGCAGAGGAAGCCGAACTTCTCTCCTTAGGGCAGAGTTTGATTTATTCGATTCAAAAGACCGACATCTCCATGATGTGTATTGTATTAAGGAAAGGCGCCGCCGCTGCCCACTACATCATGGCTGGTCCTCAGGCCAACGACCATAACGCATTTACCCTGGGTACTCCTTTAACGGAAATCTACGTGATGCATGGTGAAACAGCAGCAGCCGCTTCCTATGCCCGCAGACTTGTCAAAGAGCATGAAGCCGGTCGTGATCTGGAGCCCGTGATAGACAAGATGAACCAGATGGTACAAGAGTATTATGATAAATCCAGACCGGTATTCTGCGCTCAGAGAGGTTTTGTCGATGAAGTAGTGACCTTGCCTGACATGAGAAAATACCTGGAAGCCTTTGTGGAAGCCAATTACCAAAACCCCAAATCCATCACACCGGTCCATCAAATGATTTTGCCCCGCATCATTAGAGGCTGAGCGAATCCAGGATTGCGGATTTGTCAGTGAGTGGTTTATCGCTAAGAGCCACCGGGTTTTAGCCCCCGAGTTCC
>JAJYNB010000255.1 GCA_021786555.1 Bacillota bacterium
TTAGCTTCCGCTAAACATCGGGTCTTCGGTGGGGGACTCTACCCCCACCGAAGCAGAATACGGCGTAACCACTCCCACTTATAGAAGTGGGAGTCTTAGACGAGGATAAACCGGGTTCCGGCGGCCGCTGACAGCTGCCGCCTTTGTTTTTGTGCCCTCGCTTCTTTTATAGTATGGATGCAATTCAGAGATCCTATTTTAGGCCAGTGTCGGCCATCGGGCAGGCACAGCCTCCTGGTAAAGTTTGGACAGCTGCAAAACGAGTTCCTCCCTGAACCTGGGTCCGGCAATCTGCAGGCCTATAGGCATGCCTTCCTGGGAAAAGCCGCAGTTGATTGAAGCCGCCGGGTGGCCGGTAAGGTTGAACAGGGAGGTGAGCATCCAGCCTGAATGTGGGTCAGCAGCTTGTCCGTTAATTTCTTTAGGTCCTGGGCCGTGAGGAAACGCTGCCACCGCTGTTGTAGGAGTCAGTAAAAGCTCAAACCTGTTAAACAAGTTTTCCAGTTTGTCGTATACTTTGCTTCGCGCCTTTTCTGTCAGCATATACTCTACAGCTGAGGGTCTCTGGCCCAACCGGATGGTGGCAACCAGACCCTTTGACATTTGCTCCTGATACTGGGACAGGTATTCCCCGTAGTAAGCTGCAATGGAAACGGACCACATGGTCACGAAGGGCCTGGTCACCGTGTCGTAGTCCAACCCCAGGCTCACTTCCTCAATCCTGCACCCCAGGCCTTGCAAAACTGCCAAGGCCTTTTCCACAGCGGACCGGACCTCTGGGTCGATATTGAAATAATCTAAATCAGGGCTGTAGGCAACCCTGATTGTGCTGGGTTCAACGCGTTCCAGGGGAAAATAGGAACCCTTGGATACCGGAACAGAGTAAGGGTCCCGGCTGTCCGGCCCCTGGGCAAGGCTCAGGGCCAGGGCTGCATCCTCCACATTGCGGCTGATAAACCCTTCGTGCCAAAAAGGGGAGGTGCCGAAGCGGGTAGGCATCTGATCCAGGGGAATCCGCCCGAAAGTAGGCTTAAAACCATACACCCCGCAAAAGCTGGCGGGAATGCGGATTGAACCCCCGCCGTCCGTACCTTCTGCCAGAGGCGCCAATCCTGCCGCAACAGCGGCCGCGGACCCTCCGCTGGAACCTCCTGCGCTCCTGCCACTGTTCCAGGGATTGTTAGTCCTGCCGAAGAGCGGATTATCTGTTATCCCTGTATACCCGAACTCAGCCGTGTTGGTCTTGCCCAATACTATAGCCCCAGCCTGTTTCAACCGTCGAATCCCTACTCCATCCTCATTTGGCACATGGTTGGCGAAAATACGCGATCCGTAAGTGGTCCTAATCCCCTGGGTGGGGGTCAAATCCTTTACAGCAATTGGTACTCCAAGCAGTGGAGGCAGATCTCCCCCCTGCATCAGCACCTTTTCAGTCTCGCGGGCCGCTGCCAGAGCCTGATCCGCCGCCACCGTACAGAAAGCATTCAGACCGGAATTATATTTTTCTACCCTCTGTAGAAAGAGATTCACCACTTCTGTGGGCGAGATTTTGCGCTCCCTAATCAATGCTGCCAAAACCAAGGCCGGCGTAAAAAAGATATCCTGGTCTGCCATGCTTCTCCTCCAACATTGCAAAGACTTTTACTGCCAGGGCGGCATCCCCGGCACATTTAGTCTTTCGTACCTTACAACGGATTTCCTGCCTTGTAATCATAAAATCAAAAAGGGAGGCGCTTAGCCCGGGTGCTAAGCGCCTCCCTTTTTTTCTTGGCAACCTACTCCTCATACTCCTCGAACATATCCTTCCCGACCCCGCACATGGGGCAAGCCCAATCATCGGGCAAATCTTCAAAGGCAGTACCCGGCTCTATCCCCGCGTCCGGGTCGCCCTCGGCCGGGTCATAAACGTAGCTGCAAGCGGTGCAGATATATTTCATCATAACTGTCTCCCTCCATATATCCTTTACTTAACTGTTTTCGGCAAAGTTCCTGCCGAAGGCCACGCAATTCTCCCAAGCCTGTTCGTTAGGGTTCCACAGTTCCTTCAGGCCGTCGTTCATGATTTCGAAGCCGGCTTCTCCCAGTCTGTCCTGGATTACTTTGACCGATTCGCCGCTCCAGCCGTAGGCCCCAAAGGCTGCCCCTTTCTTGCCCTTAAAGCTCAAGCCCTTGATTTCATTTAATATTCCCGCCACCGAGGTAAGTATTCCCCGGTTGATGGTGGGAGAACCCACCAGGACCCCCTTGGATTTAAAAACTTCGGTAATGGTGATGGTCTGGTCTGAGCGGGCGCTGTTGAACAGTTTGATGACCACATCCTTATCCGCCTGCCTGATCCCCTCCGCGATGCCCTCGGCAATGCGCCGGGTACCGCCCCACATACTGTCGTAGATGATGGTGATTTGATTTTCTTTGTAGTCGTTGGCCCATTCCAGGTAGCGTTTGACGATTTGCGTCGGATCCTGGCGCCAAATTACCCCGTGGCTGGGGCAGATCATGTCCACTGGCAGGTTCAGTGCCAATACGTCCTTAATTTTCTTATCCACCAGCTTGCTGAAAGGTGTCAGGATGTTGGCATAGTATTGGGTGGCCTCTTCATACAGCTCTGCCTGGTCGACCAGGTCATTGAACATCAACTCAGAGGCGTAGTGCTGACCGAAGGCGTCGTTGCTGAACAAGATATTGTCCCCGGTAAGGTAGCAAAACATACTGTCAGGCCAGTGCAGCATGGGGGCTTCGACAAACACCAGTTCTTTCGAACCAAGGCTGAGCTTGTCGCCGGTCTTGACTACCTGAAAGTTCCAGTCGGCGTGGTAATGCCCTTTTAAGGATTTTACCCCGTTGGCCGTACAATAAACCGGCGTGTTAGGGATGTGCTGCAGCAGTTCAGGCAGGGCTCCACTGTGGTCTGATTCCGCATGGTTGGCCACGATGAAGTCAATCTTTTTCAAGTCAATGACTTTAGCGAGATTCGCTACAAATTCCTTGGCAAAGGGCCCCCACACGCTGTCAATTAAAACAGTCTTCTCGTCCTGAACCAAATAGGCGTTGTAGGTAGAGCCGTGATGGGTGGAAAATTCCTCGCCGTGGAATTTCCTGATTTCCCAGTCCGCTTTGCCAACCCAGGTGATGCTCTCTTTAACCTTGAAAACC
>JAJYNB010000383.1 GCA_021786555.1 Bacillota bacterium
GGGTAGGGACTCGCTAGTTCAGAATCAGTAGTTAGTCAGCCCCAGGTATTCTGACTACTGACTCCTGACTCCTGAATTCCTGACCTCAGAAACCTGCCAACAAGAATTAAGAATAAGGGGGTGTCAAGGGGACAGTACCCTTGACACTTGCAGGCATTCGTAATCGGTCAGAATTCAGAACACAGGAGTCAGGAGTCAGAATTCTTCAGGTAGGAGTCAGGGGGTAAGTGTTGTGTGTAAGGGTCCAGAAGTTCAGAGTCCGGAGTTAGGGGTAGGGACTCGCTAGTTCAGAATCAGTAGTTAGTCAGCCCCAGGTATTCTGACTACTGACTCCTGACTCCTGAATTCCTGACCTCAGAAACCTGCCAGTAAGAAATTAACGAAGGAGGTAATTTGCAGTGGGCAAACTGTTACTTAGAGGGGGGCGCCTGGTCATTCCCGGTGTAGGGATTCTGGCAGCAGACGTGGTAATGGACAATGGCAAAATCGAAGCTGTGGGTTATGGACTGTCAGCGGATGAGGAGGTTGATGTCTCCGGCAAATACGTCCTGCCTGGGCTCATCGACCCGCACATCCACCTGGGCATTTTCGGTGACCTTGCTGAAGAAATGGAAAAGGAAACCTCCTCGGCCTTAATGGGCGGCGTCACAACCGTGGGTTGTTTCATGGGAGGCCCAAATCCCTATTTGCAGGACTTCAAAAACACCATCGCTCTGGCCGACGCCAAGGCGGCAACAGATATCTTTTTCCACCTTTCCATCATGACCCCGGAACAGCAGAAAGAGATCCCGGAATATGCCGGTGAACTTGGAATTACATCATTTAAGCTGTATATGTCCGGTATCCCGGGGCTGATTCCTGATGTGGACGATGGGTTTATGCTGCAAACCCTGGAAATATCCGCCGGCCTGGGTGACAGGGCCACGGTTTGCGTCCACGCTGAAAACCCCCATCTTATCAGGGTTGCCACAGAACGGGTAAGGGCCCGGGGCGGCGAGACCCTGGCAGACTGGTCCGACACCCACCCCAACGCTGCCGAAGCAGACGCGGTGCGCAGGGCGGCTTATCTTAACGAACTGGCCGGCAGCCGGTTGTACATTGTCCACGTCTCTACGGCGCAGAGCGTCAAAGCCCTGACGGAGCTGAAACCACGCTTCCCGCGCTTGTTCGCTGAAACCACTTCACCTTATCTCTCTATCGACAAGTTCAGCCCTCTGGGCCTGGTGGCCCATATGGTGCCGCCGTTCCGGGAACCGGAAAGCGTGGAAGCCCTGTGGCAGGGTCTCGCTGCAGGAGTTTTGGACACCGTGGGCACTGACAATGTCACCCTGACCCTGGATCTTAAAGGTGCGGCAAAAGGTATTTGGGGCGCTATGCCCGGGTACCCGGCAGTAGGAACAAGCCTGGCGGTGATGCTGAATTACGGTGTGAATGACCGGGGATTTGAGTTGCTGAGACTGGCGGAGGTAATGAGCAAAAACCCGGCGCAGATTTTCGGAGTCTATCCTCAGAAAGGCACCATCGCGCCTGGCAGCGACGCCGACCTGGTGGTAGTTGACCCCGATCTTGTGAAACAAGTACGGCATGAAGAACTGGGTTCACGGGCGGACTTCAGCTTGTACGAAGGCCAAAACCTCAAAGGCTGGCCGGTGATGACGATTAAGAGCGGGCAGGTTGTGGTCCAAAACGGCAAAATGGTTGGGGAAAGAAAGGGCGGTTTCCTGAAACGCAGTTTGTAAATAACGGCAGACCCAAAAGTTTGATTTTTCAAGGTAAGACCATACTGACGAGGAGGGATCCTGATTGGCTAAGACACAGTTAGCCGAAAACCCAAAGGACTATTGGGTGAAAAGCGCCTGCAAAATGTGCATCCACAGCTGCGCCATCCTGGTCCATGTGCAAAACGGGGTAGTCGTAAAAATCGAAGGAGACCCTGAAAACGAGAATAACAAAGGAAAACTCTGTCCCAAGGGCCAGGCGGGAATCATGCGCCTCTATGACCCCAACCGGGTCAAGACACCCTTGAAGCGGACCAACCCCGCCAAGGGCCCTGGAGTCGACCCCAAATGGCAGGCGATATCCTGGGAGGAAGCCTACGACATTGTAGCCAAAAGGCTGAAAAAAATCAGGGAAGAAGATCCCCGTAAGCTCCTGGTATCCATCAATGATTTTCACCGCATCCACCTCTGGGGCTGGGGAGCGGTTTTCGGATCCGCCAATTACTTCTCCACCGTGGGCCAGTATTGCGGCGCCGCCTATCACCCCATCAACGGCACCCTGGACGGCTCTTTCGCTGCAGTAAATGACTATGAGTACTGCAATTACTGGATTCAAATCGGGGGCGGTGACGGTTTTTCCTCCCACCTGCATGTAGCCGGCTCCATCAAACGCATGGCGGAAGCCAGAGTCAACCGGGGGATGAAGGTAGTTGTGGTGGAACCGCGCATGTCCACCGGAGCGGCAAAGGCAGACGAGTGGGTACCCATCCTGCCGGGCACGGACCGGGCCTTTGTGTTGGGCATGGTACACGTCCTCCTGCATGAGTTAAACCTGTATGATGCCGATTTTCTTAAGCACCGCAGCAATGCTCCCTACCTTATAGGACCCGATGGATTGTTTGTGCGGGATGCCAAGAGCAGCAAGCCCCTGGTCTGGGACGCTGGCTCAAACTCCACGAAAGAGTTTGATGACCCGGATATCCAGGATTTTGCCCTGGAGGGTACTTATCAGGTTGATGGAATATCCTGCCGGCCCGCTTTCCAGGTCATTAAGGACAGCTTGCAGGACCACACACCGGAGAGCATGTCCAAAATTTGCAGCGTGCCGGCGGAAACTATCCGGCGGATTGCCAAAGAGTATGGGGAGGCGGCGCGGATCGGCAGCACCATAGTCATCGACGGCAAGGAATACCCTTATCGTCCGGCGGCTGTCAACTACTACCGCGGCGCCATCGGCCATGTGGACGGCGGACTCGATTCCATGTCCCTGAAGCTGATCAACCTCATCGTAGGCAATATCGATGTGCCAGGGGGCCATATCGGGGTCGGACTGGATCACCGCCTGCTCTTGGTGGAGCCGGGCCCGGACGGCATGGTGAAACCCCAGCCCCATATCCTGCACCCTCCCTATGCCTTTGCGGGCAAACCTTACAGC
>JAJYNB010000241.1 GCA_021786555.1 Bacillota bacterium
TCCGACAGAAGCAAAACTCACCCTTCCACTGGTCGCGGCCAGCATCGTGCCTCCAAGAACAGCTAGGATAATGGCGCCGAATCGCAAGAAACCTTGCTTGAAGTAGACCGTGAGAACTGTTGCAATCGCAAACGTTACTATGGCCAACAGACCGTTAAACCCGCTGCCAAAACCCGGCGTTCCAGGTTTGCCTATGATTAGGCCCATGACTGTGCCCGTGAGGGACAAACCTATCAGGGTAATCAACGGACCGTAAATCGGTGGAGCAGCAATAATCGATCTGAGTTTACCCCACACCCCTAAGGGCCAGGCTAAGATACCGGACAGAAGGCCACCTATGACCATCGCGGTCCAGGTGGCTGCCGTGCCCACCGTGCCGCCTAAGGTAATTAACAGTGAGAGAAATACCCCCGCAGGACCCTGAACAATCGGCAGTTTGAGCAATCTGGTTGACTGGGTAATGGTCACAATGCCTGCTCCAATCAGGTAAGCTTGCACCATATACTGGATTGTGCTCTTGGGTAAATTCAGGGCAAGACCAGTGGCCACAGGGAATGTCAAGGCTGAACTTTCAACCAGGACCTGCTGCAGCCCATAAATGATGTACTCTTTCGTGGTCATTTTGTCGTCGATCCCAACGATCAGATCCCGGCGTTCTTCATTACCCACACCATTTTCAACTTCAAAATCCATAAGGTCACCCCTTTCTTTGTTTACGAGGAATTTCCGATAAGCCCAACCATATGGCAACGACCCTTAAAAGAAAACTTATCACTCACCCTCCCCCCGGAAATAATCCGCCTTTGCCCAGCGGTGCTGCATTTAATTTTTATCTTTTGGATACTGTTCGCTAAGGGGAAACTGGCTCTTAGCTTCGCTTAAAATACCTTGATACACCGAAACGTTCCTGTCCTCCAAATGATTGTAAACCATCGGTCTTTTTATGCCATAGCTCATATATTTTAAAGGATAAGGATCAAGTCTGGCGGAAATAACATTTTCGCCTGCAGTGGCTAGGGCCAATTGCTGAGCAAGCGGGCTGACGATCATGCTGTTGCCAAAATAGTAATTCTCCTGCCCGTCAGTGCCTACCGCATTTATTCCAGCCAGATAAACGTGATTGTCAAAGGCTCTGGCACAGTTGGTAAGTTTCCACAGTTCAAAACTACGCAGCAGGGCGGAAGGCCTGACAATTATTTCGGCCCCCTTCATGGCAAGGATGCGGCTTAACTCCGGATAATCACCGTCATAACAAATAACTATGCCGATTTTGGCAAAGGGTGTTTCAAACACTTCCGCCGTTTGCCCGGGCAGGGACCATTTTCGCTCAGCGGGGTAAATATGGGTTTTGTTGTACACTCCGACTATATCCCCATTGTTGCCGATTAACACAGCGGAGTTATATATTTCCCCTCTCTTTTTACCTCGTGAATATGTAGGCAAAACAACGTGCTTGTTCAATCTTTGGGCTTCTTCAGATATCCGGTCTGTGAACCTGCCCGGTATTGTATCTACCAAATCCCAAAGATCGTCTTTGGAGAGCCCGGTTGCGAAACCGGTCGTGATTGTTTCAGGGAAAACTATCAAGTCAGGGTTACAGTCCTCAGCTGCAAGGTTTAGCCATTTCACAATTTTCTGAATATTCTTGTCCGGATCATTTGGCGTAACAGCAATTTGTACACCGGCAAGTATTGTTTCCTGCAAATCTCTCACCACCAGTTTAGATACCCCCAACAGGGATTCTCCGCGGAATCCGGCATCGGCCCTGTTGGGGGTGGTATCACAAAATACTCTGGTTAATCCTCCAGGAAGGCGACCATCCGACAGAACGCTGCTTCGCCGCCCTTGAAATTCCAGGGAAAGCAGCCAAGAGTAAGCCGCTTGTTCTGCAATTCAGGAGCGCCTATTTGACCGCCCAGGTTCTCGGCATGAATGCAGTCATTTTTGAACAAGGCGTTATGAGTCAGCTGATAGTGGTCGGGGGGGAACAGTTTTTGCACTGCCTCCGTGCCGCCAAACTTCTTCTCCGCCAAAGCGCTGACCCTATCGCACTGACCAAAGGTACCTTTGCCCAAGAACCTTCCGATTGGCAGATTCATGGGATGATCCGTAGACACAGTGTCAACACACCAAACTTTGATTTTTTTCCGAATCAACCAATCAACCATGTCAGGATGGGCGCCCGGATGCAGATGGATATATCTTTCTTCATCAGCTTCTGCGCCAAAGGTCGCATATTTATACCAACCGGTATGCAGAACAAGGATATCACCCTGGCGGACTTCCACCCTGTCCTCAATCATTTTAGGGGTGTAAACAGCCAGGTCATCCATTTCATCGGTCAGGTCCACAATTACACCGGGGCCATATAGCCAATCAAGAGGAATTTCGTCGATGGTCATGCCATTGGTAATGAAATGTCGCTGAGCATCAAGGTGGGTGCCAATATGGTTGGAAGTTTGAATATACTGGGCATTCACACCATGCTCCGGTTTCCGTTTGAAATACTTGGCTTCAAAAGGTGGATAATAGGGCCAAAATTGCACCTCAGCGTTTAATGGTTGGGACAGATCATAAATCTTCATTTTCTTCCTCCCTGTTATTTTCCGGGCAACTCTGCCCTAATTACTGCTTTGTTGTCGCAGCTCCACCATATACCTGGCTGCTTGCTTAAAACAATCCATTGGCGCTGAAACCAAACCGGCTCCCACCTGACCGATGCCCGGCTCCTTATGAGCCATGCCGGTATTGATGCGGGGTACACTGCCGGTTTGCAATACCTTAACTACGTCAATGCCTGTGGGAGTTCCCCTGAAGTCAAAGGCAGGAATCTTAAAGTTCTTGTTTTCCGCCCCGGTTATTTCGTACATTTCCAGGGTAAAGTTTACAGCATCCTGATAATTGCCCCCTACGAACTGGACTATGGCAGGAGCAGCAGCCATGGCAAAACCGCCAATGCCAACTGTTTCTGTGATTGTGCTGTCCCCGATGTCCGGATTAGCGTCCTCTTCCGAGAAGCCCGGGAAATAAAGTCCTTTAGGAGTATTGGCAGGGGCCGTAAACCATTTGTCCCCTAACCCGCTGACCCTCAGACCGAATTCCACCCCGTTGCGGGCCATAGCTGTAACAATTGTACTTCCCTCAACGTTATG
>JAJYNB010000121.1 GCA_021786555.1 Bacillota bacterium
CAGGTCCTCAAACCTGCTTTGCGCCTCCCTGGCCGCTTCGGCTGACTGGCGGATTTTCCCGGAGCTAAAACCAAGCTGTTTTCCCAACTCATGCAGCGCCTTGTCCAATTCTTTGGAGTTCTTACGCAGGTTGAAATTGACGGTGAGCACCGGCGGCAAATCGCTGATCACAGCAGTAACTACTTCCGGAAAGCCCAGTAATTTGGGACAGAGGTAAGTTCTTTTTTCCATACTCACCATGCGCGGCAAGAAAATATAGTCCACCTGTTTCTCACGCAGACTCTCAACATGGCCGAAAAAGACTTTTACCGGCAAGCAGGTTTCATCATTGGCTAGCACTACTCCCCTGTTAAACAGCGGCCGTGAAGTAGGTGTGGAAACAACAATCTCAACACCCAAAGTGCGGAAGAACGCTTCCCACAAAGGATAGTAATAGAAATAAAGCAACCCCCTGGGCACCCCTATCCTCATTCGCTTTTACCTCCTGAAATTTCTCTGTGGATTACAAAGGCGTACCTCTCCCCGTTCCCTTTCCGATCCAGTTTAGCCCCGGTCCTCGCTCCTTGAAGCTAGGCCAAAACTTGCTTTGAATCCCATACCCGAACTCCTGACTCCTGACTCCTGACTCCTGACTCCTGACTCCTGAATGCTGACTTCCGACTTGGAACTTCGAACCTCGAACCTCGAGTTAGTTTCTGCCCTCCGGCTGGCGGGTGGGATCCTGGGGTTTTAGAATACTGGGACGTATGTTATGAATCGGCACCGGGGACCGGACCAGTATGGACCTGAGCGCTTTCCAGTTGAAAGGTATCAAGGGCCAGAGGTAAGGTACACCAAAGGACCTGGTGAATCCCAACAAGAGCAGAATCAATACGGTTCCAGCGATAAAGCCCCAGATGTTGAAAAACCAAACGGCCAAGACCAGGAAAAT
Source organism: Bacillota bacterium (assembly GCA_021786555.1). Lineage (GTDB taxonomy): Bacteria > Bacillota > Desulfitobacteriia > Desulfitobacteriales > JAJXUE01 > JAJZPO01. The sequence goes on from JAJYNB010000121.1 coordinate 932, forward strand.
TCGGGCTAAGCGGTTGGCCACACTAAGCTCATAGCTGGGAGTGGCGAAAGTGCCCACGGCTGCAAAGGCCAAATACATAATGACCTCCGGCGCAAACAATCCTGCCTTGATAGCCACATCGCCAATCATAAACGCGGCGATGATGCCGAGAGCGGTTGCCAGCGGGGTGGGGGTGTGAATGGCAGCCATGCGCACTATGTCAATACCGATTTCTCCCGTAACCAGCTGCCAGCCAAGCGGGACTTTAGTAGCCTTGGACAGGCCGATGAATTTCATCCATCCCGGCAAGTAGCCCGGGTCACTGGCCAGCACGAACCAAAAAGGCACCAAAAAAACGGAAAGAAAGATGGCTAGGAACCTTACCCAGCGGATATAGACCCCTACCGCCGGGTTCTGCCGGTATTCTTCAGCATGCTGCACATGGTGAAACAAGGTGGAGGGTGTGATCATCACGCTGGGGGATGTGTCTACCATTACCAGGACATGGCCTTCCAGCAGATGAATCGCGGCTACGTCCGGTCTCTCCGTGTACCTCACCTTGGGAAAGGGGTTCCAGTATTTCTTCCCGAGGATAAACTCTTCCACCGATTTTTCCGCCATAGGCAGGCCGTCAATCTTGATTGCCTGGATTTCCTTTTTGATTACATCGACGAGATCAGGATTAGCCACGTCATCGATATATGCCAAACAGATATCGGTCTTGGACCGGCTGCCGGCCTGCATGATTTCCATACGCAGTTTAGGATCCCGCAGCCGCCGCCGGATGAGCGCTACGTTGAACACCAGCGTTTCTACAAATCCGTCGCGTGACCCGCGCGTAACCCGCTCAATGTCGGGTTCTTCCGGATTGCGGCCCGGATAGGAACGGATGTCTACAATGATGACTTCTTCCGCGCCCTCCACCACCAAAGCGATCGGGCCTGAGAGGACAAAGAAAATCACCTTGTCCATGGTGCTGACTTTTGTCACCTGGTTGGTGGCTATCCTGCCCTGGAAGACCTTTTCCAGAGTATTGGGCACCATATTTTCCCGGGACGCCAGTTCCAGTACGGCCATGATCTGGGACAAGACCTCGCCATCAACCATGCCATTGAGTCCGAAGATTGCAATCTTTTTGCCGCCTACCAGGATTTCTTTAAATATTACGTCGAAGCTGGCGCCTACCCCCAGTTCCCGCTTGAGAAAGTCAACATTTTCCTGGTAGTTCTTGCTTACTTTGATATCCTTTTCACTCTCGGGCTCCTGCACATTTTGCTGTTGGTTCCTGGAACGCCGCATTATTTTTCGCTCCTTGACAAAATCTCTTGTACAGCACGGGTCGTAATCTCGGCCCCCAGGTACATGCTGTCTTTCCCTTGCATTTTCCCCGTATCCCCGGTTCCGACAATAACCGGAACCGCCAGTTTCGCCAGGATTTCAACCGTGTCACCCTCAAGATACTGGTAACCGGGCGGTTCCAGCAGACCGTCCTTGTCCACCGGCCCATCAACTTTTTTGCAGTTCTGGTCAATAGACATGTCCACTTTGACGCCGTTGTCGGTATCGGAATTGGAGGCAACCGCTACAGTTCCCAGCACCTCAACCTCAGGATGTTTAACAAGATACTCCAGCAGCGATTCCCCTTTCCCCTTTCCCGCAGCTCCCCGGTCATCCACCATAACCAGCACAGGCTCCCGCCGAGCCTTCTTAATGAGTTCTACCGCCTGTTCTCCCGAAATACGCGTGGGATTGCCCCAGGAAGCAGCAATGCAGGAACCGCCTACCCGGTCGGCTACCACTTCAAGGGTTTTGGCAGCCACTGAATCACCGTCAGTTATCAGAATTACCTTCTTTTTCCTGCCCATATTCTAACCTTTGGGATTGAAGATCACTGCCATAATATAGCCAAAAACCACTGCTGCGACTATGCCCGCAGCCGATGCCTCCAGCCCTCCGGTAAAAGCGCCGATTAACCCCTGTTTAGCTGCACCCTCCATAGCGCCCTTGGCCAGTGAATAACCAAAGCCCGTGAGCGGGATAGTGGCTCCGGCCCCGCCAAGTTTAACCAGCGGCCCGTAAATTCCCAGGCCGGTCAAAATTGCTCCTCCTGTTACATAAGTCACCAGCACATGGGCAGGGGTTATGCCTGGTTTAGTCAGGTCCATCAACAATTGGGCTATCAAACAAAGCGCCCCTCCTACCAGGAAGGCGGGTATAACCATCTGGAACAA
>JAJYNB010000157.1:0-5135 GCA_021786555.1 Bacillota bacterium
GGTTGACTTTATCAATAACAACAAAATCCGAGTTTTTTTTCATGGCAGAGCCAGCGGACTTTATGACCAAATTCGCGAAATCGAAAGCGCTAACGGCGGTACCACTTGGTCTGCAATTATCGACAAGACCGCTAACACTACCGCCAGTGCGCAGACCCCGAAGGCACTCTGTTCAAGCCCTTTTATTCGGACTTCTGACGATGCAGCAAGGTGGATTTACCTAGACCTGCAAGCAGGGGCAATAAACTACGACTACATTGCGTTAAATCAGCCCCCCCTTGCCCCGACCAATCTCACCCGCTCAAACTTTGATGCCACAACTGCTGTTGATTTCACATGGCAGTTTAATGACGGTGACGCACTAGATACTCAGTCAGCCTATATGATAGAGATTATAATCGCGGGCCTGGAAGTAAAAGTGTTTACAGGTAAAGTAGCTGGCACAATCTCTTCGTATAGACTGCCCGCCGGTACATTGCTCAATGGCTATCAATATCAATGGAGGGTAGCTACATGGGACTCCTCTGATATACTTGGCCCCTACAGCACCCTCGCAACCTTCTATACGTCAGCTGTGCCAACGGTTGCCATTACCAATCCGGACAGTGACGGGGCAGTGGTTGCCACATCGAGCCTGACGGTGCAGTGGTCTATGTCTGACCCGGAAAGCAAGGGTCAATCGGTGTATCAAGTTAAACTCACAGATAATGCAGATATAATACTCTGGGGCGGCGGCAAGGTGGCGGATGTCAATGCCCGCAGTAAAACAATTACCTATACGCTTGTCAGCAACACCAGTTACAAAGTCAAGATAACTGTTTGGGACGCTGACAATGTGGCAAGCAGTGAAGTTGTGCGTACGTTTGCCGTATATTATACCGCCCCAGCAGTTCCAACCCTGGCCACGACCGCTGGCGATTGCTACATTTCCTGCGCGGTAACTAATCCTCCGCCGTCAACAAATCTATTAACCGCCAATCAATCCAACGTCGAAACGGACTTGACTGGGTTCAGTTTTGTTAATGCCGCATTAACCCGGGACACAACGACAGCATGGGAAGGTGCCGCTTCGGCGAAGGCCGTTGTAACAGTAAGTGGGGGTGCCAGTATTTCGACAGATACTAGCATCCGGATAACCATTAACCCGAATACTGCTTATACCTTTTCCCTCTATCCCAAGGCCCAGGCGGCTGCGGGACGGACGTGGAAACTGATGATTTACTGGTATGACAGCGGCGGGGTGTTAATAAATAGCGCTTCCGCAATATCTTCCGCGGTGTTTTCGGCCTTTGGGCAGCGGCTTGCGTTTACCGCAACTTCTCCGGCCAATGCTGCCAGTTGTTACGTCAAGCTATACATCAATGCAGCTCTTACTGGTGAAAGCTTCTGGTGGGACGGCGCGCAGTTTGAACCAGCAGCGACGGCTAGCCCGTGGATGGTCGGCGGCTCGGTACAGCCGGCAGTCAACACAAATGACCTCTACCGCCGGAAGCAGGGCGAAACAGCCTGGACCAGGATTGCGACAGGCATCCCAGTGAACGGTAGCTACTCGGATTATGCCGTGGCCAGCGGGCAGGCGTATGAGTACATGGCAAGAGCGTTGGGGGATAATGGCACCACTGCAGACAGCGCTGCGTCCAATGCAACTCTGAACCTGGCAGATGACTGGCTACATGCCGTTAGCGATACTACAGGGAGCGCCAGAGCCTATGCAGTCACTAAGCGAGACGCAGACCTGCAATTAGATCTTACCATGGCTAAATACGCGGGCCGGACTCGCCCAGTAGCAAAGTTTGGCGAGAACGACGACTACCAGGTGCCGATCAGCATCTTAATCACTTCCGACGGCGATCGGGATGCTCTACTGGCCTTGGTGCAGCGGAAAGGAACGGTGTGCTACCGGGATCCGCGGGGGCGGAAGGTCTTTGGAGTAATTCCAGGCATCCCGATCAGCGACATTGTAGTAGGCTATACCACTACGATCGTGATAACCGAGACATCCTACAGCGAGGTGGTTTAAGTGCAATCCCTCGCCAGAAACGGCTACACCGCCGAACAGGTTAAGGCTGCACTGCATTCCGACACCGTGATGCTCACCTTCAGGTATGACCTCTTGGACAAAGTAAATGCCTTTAAAAAGCGGCTGGATAATGTGCTGGCCGGCTCGGTTGCCTATAACGCTTTAGCGGACATCAAGCGGACGGCTCGATTTTTAGTTGAGGATGACGGGACGATTGATTTTTTGAGCGACCGGATCAAGCCGTGGGTACGCGTGTTAATGCTGGATGGAGGCTGGGTCGAGTTTCCCCAGGGCGTATTTTTGCTCACTACCCCGCCCCGGAAGGTTGATTCGGCGGGCGTTATAACCCGGGATGTGGAGGCATATGATCTCCTGCAGGTCCTGGCCGACGACAAAGTCACCGAAAGGTACACGGTGATTGCCGGCACTAACTACATTGCGGCGGTAAGGGCCGTCCTGGACGGCGCGGGGCTCCATGACCAGAACCTAAACCCGACAACTAAAACCCTGCCAGCTGACCGGGACTGGGATCTCGGCACGCCGAAACTGAAGATTATAAACGACCTCCTGGGTGCAATAGCCTACCGTAGCCTGTGGATGGACGAAAATGGCTGCGCAGTAGCGCAGCCTTACGTTTCTCCCTCTGACCGGGCACCAGAGTATGACTACCGGGACGATGACAAGAGCGTGATCTTTCCCGAGGCGGAGCAGGGGCTGGACCCCTTTGGGATACCCAATCAATGGATCTTGACCGTGTCGGAGCCCGACAGGCCGCCACTTAGATCCGTTTATACCAATACTAATCCAAATAGCACCACGAGTACGGTTAGCCGAGGTAGGACCATAACCGACCCGCTGCGCCAGGTTGAGGCAGCGGACCAGGCATCCCTTGACGACCAGGCCGCGAGATTAGCCTTTGAGGCATCACAAGTCTTTGAGGAGGTCGCGTTAGAGACAGGGATTATGCCCTTCCATTCGGACTCGGATGTTTTCACCCTGAGATTTTCAGCCTTGGGCATCAATGCGAAATACTCGGAGACTGAATGGTCAATGGATCTCAAGGCCGGCGCGCGGATGAAGCACTATATCAGAAGGGTGGTGGACGTCTAATGCGGCCAACGAAGTTTCTGGAGATTGTGAAGCCCAAGGGAAAAGGCGGGGAGTCGCCAAACAGGATGGGCACCATCTCGGCCGGCTATGTCTCGGGCAGGCCTACAGTCCAGTTTGATAATGAGCCCGCTCCCAGCGCCAAAGCCTATCCATACTGTAGTAGATATACCCCATCGGCAGGAGACAGAGTCCTGTTGGTCCCGGCCGGCAATAGCTGGGTGATTGTAGACAAAATCAACTAAACGAAAGGTGGAATAACCATGCCTGGATTTAGCGACTACCTCGAAACCGCACTTCTCAACGCCACCCTGCGGAACACTGCCTACGCCAGCCCAGCCACAGTCTATGTCGGCCTACTCACCGCAGATCCGGCGGACAGTAACGTCGTGGCTGAAGTCACCGGCGGAGCCTACGCCCGTCAGGCCATAGCTTTCGGTGCACCTGCAGTCAACGGAACAGCCCAACGCTGCTCAAACAGTGCCCAAATCACGTTTCCGCAAGCCACGGCGGCATGGGGAAATATTACCAACTTTGGCATCTTTGACGCAGCGGCAGCGGGCAATCTGATGTATTCCGGAGCCCTGTCAGCCGCCAAGACTATTGCCAACACTGATCAATTGGTATTTGCCATAGGCACAGTAACGGTTGACCTAGACTAATCCCCGGGGGTGAGGTAATGCAGGAGATATTGGCCTTACGCACACGAAACGGCAAACACTTCGACATGGGCAACGGGCAACTCCGGGCCGAAATCACGCTCCACGATCAGCATTACCTCGACCCGACTACGGGGAACTGGGAGGATATCGACAATAACTGGGTAGATGAACCAGGGTTTGGGCACAAGGTTAAAAAAGCCAGCCATAACCTCCGAATCAACCCCGGCTGGCTCCGGTTCGGATTTACCAAGGGAAGCTTTGTAGACTATACCCTGCCCAATAAGGACCCTATTTTTAGCGGCTCAGAAATGACCCTTGCTGATGCCTGGCCGAATACCGACCTGCAATATACTAGCTATTGGCGAGGGGTCAAAAGCGACATCATCCTCAAAGCACCAGGGCACCCAACCACCTTCAGCTTTGAGCTTCGCCTGAGCGGGTGCACGGCGGCGATTGAAAATAATGAACTGGTTTACCGGGACAAAGACGGCCTGACTGTTGGCAAAGTCCCTGCCCCGAACATGACTGATATCCTTTTCGACAGCCATAACCCCGTCTATGGCCCTGTGCAGATGCTTTATGACGGGCGATTCCTGACCATTGCCCCTGACCCGATTTGGCTTGGTTCGGCGGCTTACCCTATCACTGTTGACCCGACGACAATTATTCAACCTGACGGGACGGCAGGGAAAGACACATGTATTTGGTTAGCCTATCCATCAACTAACTATGGCACTACCGACTTGAGGCTGGGGAATGATGGTAGGGGTGATGCTTATTCTTATTTGCAGTTTGATTTATCTGGCATACCCGCTGGAAGCACTATAAATTTAGCAACACTACAACTATATTACAATTATATTTATAATGCTCAATCCATTTCCGCCGGAATCCAAGCAATCACTTCAGCCTGGGATGAAGCAACGGTAACATGGAATGCCAAGGCATCGTATGACCCCACAGTTTATGATTTACATGCACTTTCCCACCTACTTAATAGCACGGAAACTTGGACTTTCACTACATTAGTTCAAGGCTGGATTAATGGCACATTAACAAATAATGGTCTTGCCATAATCAATACAAGCACAGCTGATCTTGTGGGCTTTGCTTCTTCCGATAACACCACTGCCGCTAATCGTCCGAAACTCACCATCGACTACACCACAGGCGGGAGTACAAATGCAGTCATCAATGCTCCTGCTATCGGAATAATAGCCACAGCTCCGGCTCCGACGATTCAAGCTGTGCAGAATACAATCATCCAAGCTATCACGATTCACTCTCAAGTTCAGGTTATTGCTCCGACTATTACAGCAATCAAAGAAGTTTACCTCTAGATCGGA
>JAJYNB010000157.1:5145-17625 GCA_021786555.1 Bacillota bacterium
CATAATCAATACAAGCACAGCTGATCTTGTGGGCTTTGCTTCTTCCGATAACACCACTGCCGCTAATCGTCCGAAACTCACCATCGACTACACCACAGGCGGGGGCGGAACTGTCTACAACGGAGCAGGGGCCATATCGGCATCAGGAATAATTGGTGGGGTTGGTACAAACGTACAGAGGGCCATTGGAGCCATTGCGGCCTCGGCATTATCAGCGGCTAATGGGGTCAAAGAGCTAGTCGCCTCTGCCGCCGCCAATGCCCTTGCGTCGGTCAGTGGAACGGGAATCCGCAAACAATCAGTCTCTGGCAATACCGCAGGGACAGTCAGTGCTGCAGCCATGGGCAGTAAGATTCTCCAGGTAATCGCCTCATCTGTAGCGGGTGCAACGGCACTAGCCTCAATTGGCGGGCAGGTTATCTCGGCTGGTGCAGCGACCGTCGGAACGGCTGTTGCCAATGCGTCCAGTAGGGTTATAAAGTCTGCTGCTGCAGCGGTAACGGGGACAAGTACCGTAACCGGCACGGGCAAAAAGATAATGAGGGCGGCCGCAAATGCCGCAGGTTCTGCGGGGGCCAATGGTGCCGGAATACGCCACAGGCTGGCGATGGCAGCAGCATCGGCTCTAGCGGCTATATCTGGGCAGGGACGGCTGCTGAAAACGGCCTCTGGGACCACAGCGGCAAGTTCAATAGCAAGTGGTGCGGGAAGCCTGATTGCCCGTACCATAGGGGCTATCCTGGCGAGTGCTACGGCTGCGCTTAAAATCGTTATCAATCTAAGGCCTGGGCCACGGTATGCATTTACACCGCTACCAGACATTTATTGTTTCCGGGCGCTTCCCGACCTGTATACCTTTACGGAATTGGCCGAAACATATTTCTTTGTGAGAGGAGATGAGGACTTGGATTTCATCGTTGGCGAATCTAAGCCTGTTTGGGGCACGGTTAGCCGCTCAGATGGCAAGACTTTTACCGTGCAGAATGCGACGTATCGGTATATTGGTTCGAATGGGGTTGTCCAGCAGGGGGCAGCAGACAGCCTCAACAATGTTCTTTCCAAGACCTTGGCCCCGACCGCTACGGGAGACTACCAGGCCGTCTATCTGGAGTGTGACTGTGTGCCGACGGACCCGGGCGAGGCGACCCAGCACAGGATTTTTCTGACATTTATTAACGTAAAAGCCGTTCAATAGCTGGGAGGGGGACATCCACCCTGGTCCAAGCATATACTGCATTACAGGGATGGGCAGTGATGCCAATTCATTACTCCTAGAAGGGACCGGTATGGCAGGTGCCGGTCTCTTCACGTTTGAATTTACTTACGGCCCTGAACTTGTTAATCTTAATCTAAAACATCAAAGGGGAAAGGACCGGTCCAGGAGGGCCGGTTTAAATTTTTGGGGAAGGGGGCTGAATATTGGATGGGCTAAGATGGTTTAGCGCAGCGGCTGGGGCGCTACTGGCTTGGCTGATAGGCGGCTTCGACGAGCTGTTCAAAATCCTGGTGGTATTCGCCATCCTGGATTATACGTCAGGCATTACGCTGGCATGGATTAATAAACAATTAAACAGCGCAAGGGGGCTAAGGGGAATTGCGAAGAAGACCTTTCTTCTTTCCTTGGTGGTAGTGGCCGACAAGGTGGATTATGTCCTAGGCGGTTCGGACTTCCTGAGAAACGCAATAATTTACGCCTTGATGGTCAATGAGGCCATCAGCATCTTGGAGAACTGCGGCGCAATGGGTATTCCCATTCCGAAGCAGTTTTTTAGTGCCCTGGAAAAATTACAGAGTAAGGAGGAAGACCATGGTCAAGGTTTACATTAGTCCATCAACCCAGGACCATAACGTCGGAGTAGGCTCCTACGGCACCGAAGAAGCCGAAATGAACAAGATTGCCGATGTCTACTGTGCTGGACTGCAGAGGCACGGCATTGAGTTTAAGCGGAATAGCCCAAGTATGGAGCTCACTCAGGTGGCCGATGACTCTAACGCCTATCATCCTGACATCCACCTGGCCATTCACAGTAATGCCGGAGGTGGCCAGGGGACAGAGGTTTGGGCCTACGCCGCAGGGACGAACTCTGAAAAGCTGGCAAATTGTCTGTATAAATATGTCGCGGCACTGACTCCTTCGCCGGATCGGGGCGTGAAGTTCAACAATCGGCTCCTGGAGATTTCAGACAAAGTTCATGCCACGTCGGCCATAGTGGAGACGGCCTTTCATGACAATCCGGCTGATGCGTCATTCATTCAGTCGCACCACATGGAGATTGGCGAAGCCCTGGTGCATGGCACCTGTGATTATGTCGGGATTGCCTACAAGCCACTAGGCCAGCCGGAGGTGACACCGCCCTCTCCACAAACGGCCCCTGCGCCTACTCCGGCCCCAGTTGCCGACACCGAGAAGGAACAGCTGAAGGCCCGGCTGGCCGATGTGACAGCTAAACTGACTGCTGCCCAGGCCCAGGCGGTCTCGTTGCAGAAGCAGGCTGCCGATTTGCAAAATCAGGTGACAGTGGCAAGCAACCGGGCCACGTCTGCTAAGAATGCACTAAAGGACGTCGGAGACTGGAAGGCACTGACCAGGCGGGTACTGGGCTTATAAACCAAATTCCCAAGCGCTTGGGATTTTGGGTAAATCGTTATCAGAATAGGCTTATTTGTTATCAGGATGACTCAAAACGTTATCAAAAACGGCATGCTCCGAAAATAAAAGAAGGGAAACTGATATCTATGACAAGATGCAAATTCACCTGTATTGAAAAAACAGGTAATGAATGGGGTTCGCACATTAAAATGATTCCGGTATATTCCGCAAGCGAAGAAAACAAGAAATTCTTTGAAGCGACTCCTTCCGGCATGATTGAACTTGGCGTCGTAAACCCGGAAGCAGCCAAGCAATTTGAGCAGGGCAAAGAATATTATATTGATATTTCGCCTGCCGAATAATAACCATTTTACTTTTAAGGAGTGTAAAAACTTATGCCAACCGATTTATTCACAATGAACTACCTCGGAACCTTTGCCGGACTGGTGGCCGCGACTTTCCTCCTGGTCTCCTTCTTCAAGGAGAAGGTCAAGGTCCTGGGTGACTGGTACGTCCGCCTGTTTGCCGTCATGGTTGCTCTGGCAATCCAGGTATTTGTCTTTTACGTTAACGGGGCCCTGACTGTAGCCGCGGTCGGAACTGCCTTCCTTAACGCCTTCTTGGTGGCCATGGCGGCGGCTGGGGCTTATAACTTTAGCAAGCCTCCCGATTCATCTATTGCCCCACCCACGGCTGCTTCCGGGGATATATCGTCAGAGGCAAAGGCTGCCGAAGCGACAACCGAACAGACGTATTAAAAGTAGATAAAAGTAAAAGCCCTCGGCTATGCGCCGGGGGCTTTTTGCGTTTCTAACTAAATATTCGTTATTTTAGCGCTGACCTGCGGGTGTTTTCCTCGATGTCCAGAAAAACCCTAATGCCCTCAGATATAGCCAAAAGGGTAATTACGCCAACCGTCCCAAAGATGATAGAGACCAGTGCTAGCGTTCCATTCGGCCTGTCGCCAGCAAGGCTCATAATAAGCCCAATAGCAGCAACAATGCCCATAAAGATGGCTAATCCCTTGTACATTGAGGCGAAGGACCTAAGTGCTGTGTAGCGCTTTTCTATCCTGAGTGGCTCTGGTTCAGCGGGATTATCGGCCGGCATTGGCTTTAGGTTGGTTTTTCTGGGCTCGTTTCGAATATTTTGCATCTGTCTTTCGGCGTTCCTGGCCTCCTGACTGGTCGGGAATTCGTCGATAATTTGCTGGTAAATGACCAATGCTGCGTCTATGTCATCATCGTTATAGTGAAGATTGTATGCCCTTTGGTAAAGTTCACTTGGGTTCATTTTCTCTCCCTCCCTTTAGAAGTGATTTGCTTGCCAGCGAGTTGGTACCGGGATTTTTCCTAAGGCGTTCCTTTGCCAACTTCTCCAGGTCAATCTTTTCATGGAGATCTGTTGTTGGTACATCGCACCGGGGCGTCTCTATGCTCGAATCAATAGTTAATTCCGGTTTCCCGGTATCCTTGTTCGGCTTGATTCCGACCGATATCTTCAACAATGGCAACACCTCCAGATTTTGTCCTTCGACATTTGGAAGCACTTTCCTGCATAGAATCCCACTTCCTGGGCAAACTATGCTCAAACGGGAAATTCCCAAGTGCTTGGGAATTTGGCGGCGGCCCTCGGGGGTTCGCCGCTTTTGCGCGTCGGCCGGCGCAGTCGTTCGTGCTGGTGTCGCTGCACTCACTCCTTTCTTGGGAAATATGTATGTTGAAATTACGGAAAAAGGTACTCGGCAGTCGTGTTTTTAACGAACGGCTTTTACCTGAGTTAGCGAATGGGTTAACGCCCTTTGTTCCACGGGTATATCGTGCTTTTCCCAGAGCCTTTCTGCCAGCCCGCGACTTTTTTGTCTATCTCGTACAGCAGCTTCCAGACCCGTGAGGATTGGTCCATGGGTTGAGGTTTTTTCGCCTGCTCTTGTTTAGTTGGCCGGTTGACTTTACCGTTTCCGAAGTCAAAAACTACTTCGCCATTCTCTTTTATGATGACTTGCGAGATATATCCGCCACCGAGGTTTTTCGGTGACGGTTTTTTCTTTACCTTGGCCACATAGTACATATTTGGGCCATAGGTTCCCTGGAGTATTGTTGTGTCTGTATCAACGTAGGTGGCTAACCCGGAAAAGGCTAACATCCCGGCCAGTAGCACGATGATGCCCTTTGTCACTAATGGGGCAAACATTTTAATCCCTCCCGATGCTGAAATACAGAATTCTTTGCCACAGGCTCTGGGGTTGTGGAAAGGCCGGCTGATTATTACCGGCGACTTTGTCGGCAGCTGACTGAATTTGCTCCACTTGCTTGTCGACTTTTTCAACCATGTTTACCAGGGGCGCAGTTTTGTGGGCAATGTACTTTTGTAAATCCGCTACACCCTGGAGGCTAACTGATGCCCCGAGGAGGATGCCGGCGAGCAAGGTCATTTTGGCTAGACTCTTCTTGCCGGCCGCATAACAGATGGTCTGACTGATAAATACCGCGGCCACGATGAAGATGATTTTGGCCACAAACACGCTTAAGCCATTCATCTAGCACACCCTACTTTCCGATGGTCAGTATTTTGTTGATGATCCCCACTGCGAAGGTGATGATAAGAGAAATTCCCAAAAGGTCCGTGAGTATCCCGGTGTACCTGGCCACCCGGGGGTTAAAGATACTCGCGACCTGAATCAAGGCCCAGCTGATCAGGGCCAGCACGGGAAAGGCTAGAATTATTGAGCCCTCGCCGCCAAACAGAGTTTTAAAGAATCCCGCCATACCTTCTCGCCTCCTGCTTAATCTCGTCAAGTAGCTTTACTTCAAAGCGCAGGTTGTTTGTGTTCTCGCGGTCTATCACCTCCAGGGCCTTCTGGCGTTTGCTTTCTTGCTCCACTACGATGTAGATCTTCGGGAACACCGACATGTGTTTAAACCAGCCGAAATGGCTCATGCGGGCGTATTGCTCCCCGTAGAGCCGGTTATATATCTGCGGCTTGTCGAACTCGCTCTTGTTGGCTTCCCGCTCCATCTCAGCAAAGTAGAAACGTGCCTCCCTTGTGATTGTATTTTCGATGCCGCAGAAAGAGTCGCAGCGCAGGATCCCAAAGTCCAGTTCCCTTTGCCAGTGGTAGAACCTTTGCCATGCAGCCAAATGTGTACTGAACCAAACATACAGCCAATTAGAGTCCACCAGGTGTTCCAGTTGTGGATTAGGCTTGCCGAGCAAATAGATAGAGGACCCACGGCCCAGCCGGACCCGGTTAACTCTTTTGGATGCATAAAGCACGTTCATTCGCTCCTGGGCTTTCCGGAGACCGGTTCTAAAAGGGAAGAATAGATCTGCTATTTGTTCGATACAAAGGGCTCCATGTTCTTCGATTGCCTGAAGGATTTGGCGATCCCGGTTGGACCCGAACTGGACCTTGTTATCTTGGGGGGAGTAGGATGTGTTGAGGTGGCTCATAGTCAACAACCCTCGCTTCGAAATTTGGTAAGGGCAGAGTCTTGATCAGTTTCCTGTGCTGCTTCACGTCGAAGTACATGGTCTTAATGGTTTTATCCAGCCCGTATTGCCAAACGGCCATCCCTGGAATTGGCTTTCCCTCGTCATTAGTTGGTAGATGGCACGCCAGGTCATTCCCTAAGGCCATGTCAGAGGTAAAACGGTCTTTAACAAAGAAGCAAACTCGGCCCAGCATCAAGTGTTTGGTCTCCGTAAAGCTTTGGGACTTAAACAGCTTTGCACTGCTCCGCTGGGTGGCCCCGATGACAGAGAGTCCTGCATTCCGGCCAAGGAAGCAGATGCGGTGCAGCCATTCCTGGGCCTCTTCATCCTGGAAGTCTGCTAATTCATCGACCAGCACCACGATGTAGGGCATGCTCTCGGGGAAAGGGTACTCTTGGATTTTTACGGCCTCGTATTTCTCCAGCTCGATCTGCCGCCGGTCCATCTCCTTGTTGAGCCTGGCTAACAGTTTTCTGGCCAGCACCTTGTCATTTACCACCAGGGCATGATCCCGGAGGTAGTTATGCTCTTGCTTGGCCGTGTTGATGATGATGGTGAAATAACCGGCTTTAATGCTTGACCAGGCCCATTGATGCATAAGGACGCTTTTCCCGGCTCCCGTGGCTCCCACAACCAAAATGTGATATATCCCGCCGGCCAGATCCTCCACAATCAGCCTTCCGCGGGCATCATAACCTACCGGCCAGGGGGCAAACATTTTCTGATATTGCAGGGGTTCAAATTGATAAGGGATTTCTTTCGGGTGCTGGTAAGTGCAGACGTCCATATAAAGGGTGCGGCCCTTGTGCCTGATCTCAATTGTTCCCCCGGCCTGCTCCTCCAGGTGGTGGAGGCTTTCTTGTATGTCCTGGAAGCTGATTTTTGCCGGGAGGGTATAGACAAGGAAGCGCCCGTAGTCGGTTTTCTTACTTTCCACCAGCTTGGGAACCTGGCTATACTTGTTGACTAGGCCTAGGGCGTCAAAGGTGTTTTCGACTCGTCCGCGCACCGTAAAGTCGTTGGCCCAGTGCCGGACCACTTCGCCAAAGTGGGGCTTTTTATTAGCCCTCAATCAGATATCACCTCCCAGTCAAAAAGTTCGGCATGCTGACAAAGGTAATAGGTGCTGCAGCTGGTGTTGTCGCAATCCATTACGCCGAATTCTTCACAGGGAATATCAAGGAAAACCCTAAGGCGCCCAATGATAAACCCGATCAGCTGCTCTTTAGTCATGGATTCAATTTGTTCGAGCGACGGACCGCTGGGTAGCTTTAACGACACTCAAATACACCTCCGCATCTTTTATTCCAGCCTGCTTTTTCTGCATTTCTAAACAGGTTTGAAAGAGCGCCGGGTCTCGATTGCACTGCTTGGTAATTTGGCAGGTCCTGCAGTCCACTTGCCAGGCTTGCATCTTTACACCTCCCCCGAAAGAAAAACCCCGCGCTATCGCAGGGTGAAAGCCGTAACGGCAGCAGTTTGCCAGATCAGATATGCTTTAATCAGGATTACACCTATTACGGCTAGGAAAATGAACTTTTTCATAATGTCACCTCGCCTTCATGCATAGTCGGGTATAGTAAATGTATTCCGCCACCTTCTAAACTTGCTTATCCATGCGCTTTTTGTCGGCAGGTAAATAATAGAAAGGCCCTGAAGGTTAATCCTCCAGGGCCACAATTTCTTCAACCGGCTTATTAAGTTTCTTGGCTATTCGCAGCACAGTTTCCAGGGACGGCTGCGCTCTTTGCTGCTCGAACCGGTTATATTGTTGACGGCCGATTCCCAGTAGGGCGGCCATCTCTTCCTGGGTATCTATCTCAAGTTCATGCCTGATTTTCTTCAACCGATTCCGCACCGTCATAGAACCACCTCGGTAAGGTGTTTCTATGTCCTGGTAAAATATCCCTGCAAGCTGACTGCAATTTTGACTGCAACGAGGCGGAAAAACGAAGAGAATAGTGGAGGTGGTTAAACTTACCAAAAACCACAAGACCGCATGGGACAAGGCTCCAGACGATTAGGGAAGACCAGAAAAGATTGCTCTCGCGGAATCATCTGTTCCAGGGTAAATCGGGCCAAGGGGGCCCGTTTTTATTTTGTAATCACCCCAAAAGGGTTTGGAGGATACTCATGTCATCAAGGCCATGACGGAGAGGGAAATGACCGTCGACGATGTGTTAACTGACAGGAGATTAGGTAAGCTGGACTGTTTACAAAATTTTTAATTTGTTTTAAGACATTCTTAATAGTAATTGATTACACTGTTCTTGCAACCAACACTTTTCACTTCATCCTCCTTTTTCATAGGCTGTGATTATACAGCCCGATGCACCGCCTTTAATAAGGTGGTGCTTTTCTATGCCAGCAATTCAACAAATCATTGCATTTTTGCCAGAAGGTCCGCACGTTTAATTCCGTACTTTTTGGATTTGCGCAGGAGGGTGGACAAGTCGATGCCCAAACCCTCTGCAACGGCTGCCAGGGGGGCGCGCTGTTGCAAGGCCAGTTCGAGGAGCTGCCGTTCCGTTTCTGCTACTGCGGTTTTTAAGGGGATAATCTGCCTGTCCGGGGCGGCTGCCCGGGGTGCCGAATTCTGCAGTTGGGAGCGCATCTTTTCGGGCAGGTCATCGAGGGTGATGGTGCCATCCTGATCCAGTACAACCAGACGCTCGATGGTGTTTTCCAACTCCCGCACATTGCCTGGCCAGGCATATTCGAGAAAACAGTCCATGACCTCGGGGGCTATTTTGGTTCGCCGGTTATATTTTTTGCAGGCCTTATCCAAAAAGGAGACGGTGAGCACCAGGATATCTTCTTTCCTCTCCCGCAGGGGCAGGATGGTCAGCGGCACAACATTGAGGCGGTAATATAAATCAGAGCGGAAACTGCCCTCGGCTACCATCTGCTCCAGATTGCGATTGGTGGCGCAGAGAATCCGCACGTCTATGGGGAAGGGTTTGGTGCCCCCCACGTGCAGGATCCGCCTGTCCTGGAGCACGTTTAACAGCTTGACCTGCAGGGATACGGGCATCTCGCCAATCTCGTCCAGGAAAAGAGTGCCATGGTTTGCCAGTTCAAACAGACCCAGCTTGCCCTCCTGCCTGGCGCCGGTAAAAGCGCCCCGTTCGTAGCCAAAGAGTTCTGATTCAAGCAAGGCTGCGGGGATGGCCCCGCAATCAACTTTGATAAAGGGTTGAGAGGAACGGTGGCTTTGGGTGTGAATGAGGTCGGCGATCATTCCTTTGCCGACCCCGGATTCGCCGTAAATCATGACAGTAACGTCAGAATCAGACACCCGCTGAATCAGGTCCAGGACACGCTGCATCTTGGCATCCCGGATAATGAAACCGTCGGATGATATATTAAGGGGGGCATTAAAGCTTTTGAGGGTTTTCATATATTGCTGGGCCAGGCCCTTGGACTTTTTTAGCTCGTCTTTAAGGGCGTTCAACTCGGTGAGGTCTTTGACTATGGCTACCACCGAAATCAGTCGGCCGTTTGTGTCAAAAACCGGGTTGCCAGTGACCAAGGCTTCACAGCCGGAAGGATATTTGATTACTTTGGATACATGGCGCCGTGTGGCAATGGTTTCTACAGTCACCGCTTCAGAGATTAGGTTATGGTCCAGCAGGTAGCTGACGTGCTTACCTACCAAATCAATATTAATACCTGTCAAACGTTTAAAGGCATAATTACAGGCAATGCAAGTGCCGTTGGCGTCGCTCATATAGACGCCGTCGGTAATCGACTCTATAACCGCCTTAAGTTTGGTCTCTAAATGCGAACCCATAGAAACGAATTCCTCCTGTCTCACAAGGTCCAACTGTTTTGAGGTATTGACGCTGATTACTGTCTCCATAACATTTACGCTTGGTGCAGAGAAATTTCTCAATATTCTTAATTATTCTTAATCATGTAATTCTCCTCGAAAATTAGAATACCTTCTGGCAGGATAATAGATTTTTGGCTCTCTTAGCTTCAATGCCAGGTTAGACGGATATGAGCAGGATTCTCGAGAAAATGGGCGAACTGATTAATTGATTTGAGAAAAGCGTATAATAGCAGCAAATCTCACATCAATTCAGGCTATGAGGAGGTTTTTCGTTGGTTAGCAGTATGACCGGCTATGGCCGCGGCGAGGCCGAAGGCGAGGGAAAACAGCTTACAGTGGAACTCAAAGCGGTCAATCACCGTTTTCTGGAAACAGTAATCAGGCTGCCGCGCCAGTACAGCCCGCTGGAAGAGAGAATCAAACGCTTAATCCAGGAGCAGGTGTCCAGAGGTCGGATTGAGGTATATCTAAATTTTAAGGAAACGGGAGAAATAAAAAGATTTATCAAGGTTGACAAAGATATAGCGGTGGCTTATGATAAAGCACTAGAGGATTTAGCGAAAACTCTTAGAGCTTCCTATTCCAGCGATGTTTACCGCTTGATCAGCCTGCCGGAAGTGGTCAGCGTGGAAGAAAGGGAAGAAGATTTGGATGCCCTTTGGGGTGTTTGTTCCCGGGCATTGGAGCAGGCCCTGGCGGCTTTTGTGAAGATGCGTAAGCAGGAGGGCGAGCGG
This sequence comes from Bacillota bacterium, assembly GCA_021786555.1. Taxonomy (GTDB): domain Bacteria; phylum Bacillota; class Desulfitobacteriia; order Desulfitobacteriales; family JAJXUE01; genus JAJZPO01. The sequence goes on from JAJYNB010000157.1 coordinate 15,800, forward strand.
CTGCGGGAGGATCTGATACATAGATTAGACAGAATTGCACAATGTATTAAAGAAATAGAAGTAAGGCAGCCATTAGTGGTCCAGGACTACCAGGAAAAGCTCAGGCAGCGGATAAGCGAACTTTTGCATGAAGTGCCACTGGATGAAAACCGGCTGGCTAACGAGGCGGCCGTCTTCGCAGACCGGATCAGCATTACCGAGGAGCTGGTACGGCTTGCCAGCCACCTGGCCCAGTTTAAGGCATCCTTGAACCTGCCGGAACCTGTGGGCCGCAAACTGGATTTTCTTACGCAGGAACTAAACCGGGAAATCAACACTGTGGGTTCTAAAGCCAATGATTTCGAGATTGGCAGGACAGTGGTTGAGGTTAAGAGCGAGATTGAAAAGATCAGGGAACAGGTGCAAAATTTGGAGTAACCTTTCCCTAGGGAGGGCATATATTAAATGGAAATTAAACTCATCAATATTGGTTTCGGCAACATTGTTTCGGCAAATCGCATTGTTGCTATCGTGTCGCCGGAATCGGCGCCAATCAAGCGCATTATTCAGGAAGCCAGGGACAGCGGCATGCTGATTGACGCCACGTACGGCAGAAGGACCCGGGCTGTGGTGATTTGCGACAGCCATCATGTCATCCTGTCCGCCGTCCAGCCCGAGACAGTGGCACACCGCCTGTCCACCAAGGACAGCAGCACCCATGCCGAAGATCCTGCAGATTAAGGTACGGGGACGATGGAGGAGAACAAACAGGGACTGTTGATAGTCCTCTCCGGCCCTTCCGGGGCGGGCAAGGGGACTTTGTGTAAGGAATTGACGCGCACTCTGCCTAATCTGCAATATTCGGTATCCGCCACAACGCGGGATCCGCGTCCGGGAGAAACTGAGGGCAAAGACTATTATTTTGTCAGCAGGGAAAGGTTTTCCGAGCTGATCAGGCAGAACCAACTACTGGAGCATGCTGAATTCTGCGGCAGTTTTTACGGAACGCCTCAGGCGGCTGTGGAGCAGGCGGTGAACCAAGGTAAAGATGTTATCCTGGAAATTGAGATTCGGGGTGCGGAACAAATCAGGCAAAAGTTTCCCCAGGGGGTATTTATCTTCATTGTCCCGCCATCCCTTGAGGAACTCAAGGCCAGGATCAAAAAACGGGGCACAGAGACCGAGGACAAAATCCGGCAGCGGCTGGATAAGGCGACCGACGAGCTGCACTACGTTTCTGAGTATGACTATGTGGTAGTGAATGACCAGGTGCAAACAGCGGTGGAAAAACTTAAAGCGATTATCACGGCGGAGAAGTGCAAGGTTAAGCGCCGTTCGGTTGAATTTTGAAATTCCTGCGGTGGCGTCTAAGAAGGAGGTATGAGATGAAACAGCCGTCCCTTGATATATTGATGCAAAAAGTGGATAGTAAGTATACCCTGGTGGTCGCTGCTGCCAAACGGGCCAGGATGATTACAGAAAATCAGCCCAATGCGGGCCCCAAGGGGCAAAAGCCTGTGACCCAGGCGCTGAATGAAATTGCCAATGGTAGGGTCAAATACGCCCGTACCAAGGCGGGCATTAAGTAAATGCTGCGGGGTAAGGTTGTCGTCATCGGCATAACAGGCGGGATTGCGGCCTATAAGTGTGCGGAACTGGTCAGCCGGCTGCGCAAGTCCGGGGCTGAGGTTCACGTGGTAATGACTCCCAACGCCTGCAATTTTATTGGCCCTTTGACTATGCAGAGTCTTTCGGCCAATCCGGTACATGTGGAGATGTTCGGCGAATCCAAGCTGGGCGGGATTGAACATATTGAGCTGGCCCAGCGGGCAGATCTGGTAGATCGG